>NZ_JAIWYM010000031.1:0-64949 GCF_020515595.1 Pseudomonas sp. MWU16-30323 | reverse complement strand
TCCCTCGCCACAGCAAGCTCCCTTACCACAGCAAGCTCCCTCGCCACAGCAAACTCCCTCGCCACAGCAAGCTCCCTCACCACAGCAAGCTCCTTGGCCACAAACAAGCCCCCTCGCCCCAAAATCAGCTTTCCATCATCAAGAAGGAATATTTGATGCGCATCATCCTCTTCAGCAGCCAGACCTACGACCGCGACAGCTTTCTCGCCCAACCGCTGCCCGACGGCATGCAGCTGCAATTCCAGCCGGCCCGGCTGAACCTCGACACCGTGGCCCTGGCCGAACACCACGAAGTGGTCTGCGCCTTTATCAACGATGACCTCAGCGCCCCGGTGCTGGAGCAGTTGGCCAACGGCGGCACCCGCCTGATCGCCCTGCGCTCGGCCGGTTACAACCATGTCGACCTGCCCGCCGCCAAGCGCCTGGGCCTGACTATCGTGCGGGTGCCGGCCTATTCGCCCCATGCGGTGGCCGAACATGCCGTCGCGCTGATCCTGGCCCTCAATCGCCGCCTGCACCGCGCCTACAACCGTACCCGCGACGGTGATTTCAGCCTGCATGGCCTGACCGGTTTCGACCTGGTGGGCAAGACTGTCGGCGTGGTCGGCACCGGGCAGATCGGCGCCACGTTCGCCAAGATCATGGCCGGGTTCGGCTGCCAGTTGCTGGCCTACGATCCTTACCCCAACCCGCAGGTCGAGGCCCTGGGTGCCCGGTATGTGAGCCTGCCGCAGTTGCTCGGCGAATCGCAGATCATCAGCCTGCATTGCCCGCTGACATCGGACAGCAAACACCTGATCAACGCCCAAAGCCTCGCTCATATGCAGCCCGGCGCGATGCTGATCAATACCGGGCGCGGCGGCCTGGTGGACACCCCGGCGCTGATCGACGCGCTCAAGGACGGCCAGCTCGGCTATCTGGGGCTGGACGTGTATGAAGAAGAGGCCCAGCTGTTTTTCGAAGACCGCTCGGATTTGCCCCTGCAAGACGACGTATTGGCGCGCCTGCTGACCTTCCCCAACGTGATCATCACCGCCCACCAGGCCTTCCTGACCCGCGAGGCCTTGGGGGCGATTGCCGGCACGACCCTGGCCAACATCGCGGCGTGGGCTGGCGGGCAGGCGCAAAACCTCGTCGAAGGATGATCAGCGGTCACATAGCCGCGCCATGATGGGTGGCGGCCCGTGATAGGATGCCGCGCCTATTTGGAGGATCCATGGCCGAACACGATTTCCGCTTCAGCTTGCTGAGCCCGCAACACACCCTGATCGAATGCCGCGCCCTGGTGCCGGGCCGTTATCAAGTCACCGGCAACGGTGGCTCGATCAAGAACGGCGACGTTCTGATCGTCACCCTGCGCGGCAGTAAAACCCTGTCGATGCGCCTGACCGTCGAAGGCGATGCGCGCTACTCCATCCGCCCGGCGGGCCAGTGGGTCGCCATGGCCCAGGGGCCGAAGTTCGGCGAGTTGGAGATTCACACCTGGAAGGTCAACTGCGACAGCTGCGACAACGTGCTGGAGTTTGAATTCGCGGTGGAAACCAAGCTGACCAAGGAACCGCTGCAACCGGCCGCTACCGCGCGGGTCACCGAGTTGGGCTGGGCCACCCTGGGTGACAAGCACCGTTGCCCGAAATGCCAGCAGGCCGCGCAATGAAAGCCCTGCTGATGCTGGCCGTGCTGGGTGCAGGCCTTGCGGGCTGCGCCAGCGACGAGGTCAAGCTCAAGCAGGATCACAGCTACGTGGTTGAATGGATCGGTGAGCGGCCGCTGATGGATTACGCCCACCTGACCGTCACCCTCGGCGCCGATGGCCGGGCCTACGGCAATGGCGGCTGCAACCATTGGTTCGCACCCTACACCCTGGACGGCGACAAACTGAGCTTCGGCAAGGTCGGCAGCACCCGCAAACTCTGCGCCGAAGCGCTGATGGAGCAGGAACACCGCTTCTTCCAGGCCCTGCAAGGCGTGCAGCGCTGGGACATCTCGCCAATCGAACAGACCCGTTTCTGGCCGGCTGACGGCAAGCCGTTGCGGTTGTGGCTGGAAGAAGGCTGATCTGTAAGGCGCAGCAGGTCTAAATGTGGGAGCGGGCTTGCTCGCGAAAGCGGTGGATCAGTCGATGTATCTGATGACTGTCACACCGCATTCGCGAGCAAGCCCGCTCCCACATTTTTAACCGCGCAACGCTTTGAGCTTTGCCAACACCCCTTCCGCCGTCTGCTCACCCATCAGTTGCTCGCGCACCTTGCCCTTGTCATCAATGATGTAGGTCACCGGCAGGGCTTCACTGCGGGGAATGTCGAAGATCCCGTCCGGGTTCTGTGCCAATACGGTGAACTTGATGCCCAATTTCTCACTGGCGCTCTTGAGTTCTTCACCCTGGACGTTGTCGAAGTTCACGCCAAACACCCCCACCGACTGGCCCTTGAGCTGTTCGGCCAACGCGTTGAGTTCAGGAATTTCGGTACGGCACGGGCCACACCACTCGG
Source organism: Pseudomonas sp. MWU16-30323 (assembly GCF_020515595.1). Lineage (NCBI taxonomy): Bacteria > Pseudomonadati > Pseudomonadota > Gammaproteobacteria > Pseudomonadales > Pseudomonadaceae > Pseudomonas > Pseudomonas sp. MWU16-30323. Next base: position 62,457 of record NZ_JAIWYM010000031.1, on the reverse strand, counting down.
CCCAGTAGTTAACCACCAGCCATTGCTTGTCCAGGCGTTCGGCGGCCACTTTCTGACCGTATTGGTCAACGCCATAATCATTGCCACAGCCACTGAGCAGCAGTGTGCCGATGATTGCCAATGCGCCTAACAGTCGCCTCGTCATGGGGTAATCCTTCGTAAAAATGAACATTGGCTGCGGCCTATCGCCTCTCATGGTTTAAGGACGCGGCGCAGCGCGGGTAGAATACCCGCCACCTTACGCAAGATGCGACCCGCACATGACCGATCTGACGCTTTATCACAACCCGCGCTGCTCGAAATCCCGCGGTGCGCTCCAATTGCTGGAGGCCCGAGGCCTGACACCTACCGTGGTGAGCTACCTGGAAACCCCGCTCAACGCCGTGCAATTGCAGGCCTTGCTGGGCAAGCTGAAGCTCAGCGCGCGGCAACTGCTGCGTACTGGCGAAGACGAATACAAAACCCTCAACCTGGCCGACACCCGCCTCAGCGAAGCGCAACTGATTGCCGCCATCGCCGCTCATCCGAAACTGATGGAACGGCCGATCCTCGAAACCGCCGACAAAGCCGTGATTGGCCGCCCGCCAGAGAACATCCTGGAGCTGCTTTCGTGAGTGCGCCGTATGTGCTGGTGTTGTATTACAGCCGCAACGGCTCGGTCAGCGAAATGGCCCGGCAGATTGCCCGGGGCGTCGAGCAAGCCGGGCTTGAGGCGCGGTTGCGCACCGTGCCGGCCATCTCCAGCGAATGCGAAGCCGTGGCGCCGGACATTCCGGTGGACGGCCCGCTGTACTGCAGCCTTGACGACCTGAAGAACTGCGCCGGCCTGGCGCTGGGCAGCCCGACCCGTTTCGGCAACATGGCCGCGCCGCTCAAGTACTTTCTCGACGGCACCAGCAACCTGTGGCTGACCGGCGCCCTGGTCGGCAAGCCGGCGGGTGTCTTCACCTCTACCGCCAGCCTGCACGGCGGCCAGGAAACCACGCTGATGTCGATGCTGCTGCCGCTGCTGCACCACGGCATGCTGATCACCGGCCTGCCCTACAGCGAACAGGCGTTGCTGGACACCAAAGGCGGCGGTACGCCCTACGGCGCCAGCCACCACTCCGGTGCCGACGGCAAGCGTGCGCTGGATCAGCACGAGATCGCCCTGTGCCGCGCCCTCGGCCTGCGCCTGGCGAAGACCGCCGCGCTACTGGAGAACGGCCGTGGCCAGGAAGCCTAAGGTACTGCCGCCCCAGGCGTGGCTCGAGCCACGGGTCAAGGCGGCGCGGGTGTTGAGCCTGCTGGCGTTTTTGGGTTTGGTGGGGTTGCTGTGTGCCTACTACCTGGTATTCGCCGACCTGCACGGCGCACGACCGTGGGTGATTCTGCTGATCGAGTTGGTGCCGCTGCTGTTACTGGCGCCGGGGATGATCCTGGGCAGCGCGCGCGGGCATTCGTGGATGTGCTTTGTGGTGAACTTGTACTTCATCAAGGGTGCGCTGGCGGCGTACGACCCGAACCGGCAGTGGTTTGGTGTGCTGGAGATGCTGGCGAGCCTGGCGGTGTTCTGCACGGCGTTGATGTATGTGCGTTACCGGCATCAACTGAATCGGCGGTTGGCGGGGGAAGGTTTGCCTGCCTGAATACACTTTTCAGGCAAAGCCGCAATCAATGTGGCTGGGAAGCTTGTTGTGAACAGGGAGCTTGCTGTGGCGAGGGAGCTTGCTCCCGCTGGGCTGCGCAGCGGCCCCAAAATCCTGGGAGCGCTACGCACTCCAGCGGGAGCAAGCTCCCTCGCCACAAAGGGCTCCCTCCCAACAAAAGGCTTCCTCGCCACAGCAAGCTCCCTCGCCACAGGATATTAGTCGGGCTTAGTGGTTGACGGTGTAAGCCAACATCATCGACAACTGGCACATCGGCCGCCCGCTCTCGGCATGCCACTGGTTGAACGCGCCTTGCACCGTGGCCAGGTCCCGCAGGCTGGTGGGGGCCTTGTCGACAATCTTCTGCGCATTCAGCGCCGCCACCACGTCATAGCTCGGCACGAACGTGTCCTTGCCCACCATCCGCAAAAAGCGCGGCGCCGACAGCCCGCCCAACTGGTGGCCGTGCTTGCTCAGGTACTTCCACAGGCCGACGATATCGGTCACCGGCCAGTCAGCGATCAACGCGCCGAAACTGCCCTTTTCCTTCTCGACATCCAGAATCATCTGCGCATTGCGCGGCACGCTCTTGAGCTTGCCCAAATGGCGGATGATGCGCGTGTCCTGCATTAGCCGCTCCAGGTGTTCGGCCCCCATCAGCACGACTTTTTCCGGGTCAAACCCAAAGAACACCTGCTCGAATACCGGCCACTTGGCGTCGACCACGCTGTGCTTCAAGCCGGCGCGAAACACCCGCAGCGACAGGGTCGACAAGTAGCGGTCATCGCTGATCTTGCGCAGTTTCGCCGGGGTCAGGGGCACAGGCAGATGGGCTTCCAGCTCGGCCGCCGAACCAAACCGGTTCAGACAATATTCGTGCAGCCACTTGTAATCGCGCATGCCCTCTCCTAAAGATTGAAATGAAAACGGCGCCCAGGAGCGCCGTCTGTCAGAGCGGTGAAACGGCTCAGAGGTTCACTACGTTGACGAAGCGCGACGCCGCACTTTCGTCGATACGCAGGCTGGTGAAGTCGAACAGGTTACGGTCGGCCAACTGCGACGGCTGCACGTTCTGCAGACTGCGGAAGATGCTGTCGACGCGGCCCGGGGTCTTGCGGTCCCAGTCCTGGAGCATGTCCTTGACCACTTGGCGCTGCAGGTTTTCCTGGGAGCCGCAGAGGTTGCACGGGATGATCGGAAATTGCTTGAGGTCGGAGTACGCCTGGATGTCCTTCTCATGGCAGTACGCCAGCGGGCGAATCACCACGTTGCGCCCGTCGTCGGCCCGCAGCTTGGGCGGCATGGCCTTGAGGCTGCCGTTGAAGAACATGTTGAGGAAGAAGGTTTCGACGATGTCGTCGCGGTGGTGACCCAGGGCCATCTTGGTCGCGCCGATCTCGTCGGCAAAGGTGTAGAGCGTGCCACGGCGCAGGCGCGAACACAGCGAACAGGTGGTCTTGCCTTCCGGGACCAGTTCCTTGACCACCGAGTAGGTGTCTTTCTCGACGATGTGGTACTCGATCCCCAACGCCTTGAGGTAGGCCGGCAGCACATGCTCGGGAAAGCCCGGCTGCTTCTGGTCCATGTTCACGGCGACGATCTCAAACTTGATCGGCGCGACCTTTTGCAGGTGCATCAGCACGTCGAGCATGGTGTAGCTGTCTTTGCCGCCAGACAGGCAGACCATGACCTTGTCGCCCTCTTCGATCATGTTGAAATCGGCGACTGCCTCACCGGCCTGGCGACGCAGGCGTTTTTGCAGCTTGTTCTGGTTGACCGTAAGAGTGCCCATGGCGCTTGGATCCGCGAAAGGTGTGTGACGAAAAGCCGGGTATTTTAGCGGGATGGACGACCGAGTTCCAATGTGGGAGCGGGCTTGCTCGCGAATGCGGCGTGTCATTCGCCAGCTGTTTAGCTGACCCACCGCATTCGCGGGCAAGCCCGCTCCCACAGTTGACTGCATTCCAATCAACAGACCCCGCCGCGATTAAGCCCAATGTTTACAGCGCAATTTGCTCTAAAGCCCCACACTTTTTCCGGTCATGACTTCCTATACTGCGACATAAGGTCGCACACATATCCAGACCTTTCAGGCCAATTGGCCCGTGGGCGCTCCACTGGGGGGCGATGGTAATAACGACAGGAGTGACTGGCATGATCCATCACGTCGTGGGACTTTTCACCCACCCCGATCAGGAATGGCGGGAAATTCGTGGCGATAAAGAAGAAAGCATCGGCCACATGTACCTCACCCACACGCTGATTCTCGCGGCGATCCCCGCGGTATCAGCCTTTATCGGTACCACTCAGGTCGGTTGGGTCATCGGCAGCCGCGCGCCGGTGATGCTGACGGTGGAAAGCGCGTTGTGGATGACCGTCATGTCCTACGCGGCGATGCTTGGCGGCGTGGCGGTGATGGGCGCGTTCATCCACTGGATGGCGCGCACCTATGACGCCAACCCCAGCATGGCGCGTTGCGTGGCGTTTGCCACCTATACCGCGACACCGCTGTTTGTCGGCGGGCTGGCGGCGCTGTACCCACACATGTGGTTGGGCATGGTCGTCGGCACGGCCGCCATTTGCTACACGGTGTACCTGCTGTACGTAGGGCTGCCGACCTTCATGAACATCCACCCGGACGAGGGCTTCCTGTTTTCGAGCTCGGTACTGGCGGTAGGCCTGGTGGTACTGGTGGCGATCATGGCCTTCACCGTGATTGTCTGGGGGCTGGGCGTAGGCCCGATCTACACCAACTGACGCGGTTTACCCGCAGGAAAAGCCACCGCAAGGTGGCTTTGTGCGTTATGCATGACCATTCGGCGCCTGACAGATTCGGATACACCCTTGTTTGCGGCATACTGGACGTCTCTGGAGATATGTACAGCATGCCCGAGCAACTCAATACCCGCGTCGAAGATTGTTTCCTGCAAGCCGAATCCTTTTTCAAACGAAGCTTCAAACGCCCCCAGGTCAGCCTCAAGCTGCGGGGCCAGAAGGCCGGTGTCGCGCATTTGCACGAGAACCTGCTGCGCTTCAACCCGCAGTTGTACCGTGAAAACAGCCAACACTTCCTTAAACAGACGGTCGCCCATGAAGTGGCGCACCTGATTGCCCACCAATTGTTTGGCGAGCGCATCCAGCCCCATGGCGAAGAATGGCAATTGATCATGCGTGGGGTTTACGAACTGCCGCCGGATCGCTGCCACACCTATGAAATCCAGCGGCGGCGCGTGACGCGGTATATCTACCGCTGCCCGTGTGCCGACAGTGACTTCCCGTTTTCGCCACAGCGTCACGGGCTGGTGAGCCAGGGGCGGCGGTATTTGTGTCGCCGGTGCCGGCAGACCCTGGTATTTACCGGGGAAACCCGGGTGGAGTGAGGGCCTCATCGCAGGCAAGCCAGCTCCCACAGTTGAAATGCATTCCCCTGTGGGAGCTGGCTTGCCTGCGATAGCGTCAGCCCAAGCGCTACTGAACTACCTTGGCACACCGCAGATCATCTATCTGCTGAGCACTGAAGCCCAACTCCGCCAACACCTCATCGCTGTGAGCGCCCAACGCCACTCCGATATGCCTGGCCGCCGGCAAGCCCTCGGAAAACTTCAGCGGGCAGGCGATTTGCGCCTGGCTGGATCCATCGCCCCGCGGCACCTGGCTGACCAGTTCCCGGGCTTTCAACTGCGGGTGCTCAACGGCCTCGCTCAGATTCAGGACCGGCTCGACACACGCATCAATCGCGTCAAACAGCTCACACAGCTCATCAAAGCTGCGTTTCTCGAACTCAACCTGCAACGCCAGCTTGAGGGCTTTCTGCTGCTCGGGTTTGGGCGACAAGCCTTGCGCCGCCAACTCAGGGCGCCCAAGGGCCTTACACAGTTGCTGCATGAACGCCGGCTCCAGGCTGCCCACCGACAACCAACGCCCTTCCCGCGAGCGGTAATAGTCATAGAAACTGCCCCCATTAAGCACCTGGTTCTCCCACGCCGGCTCCACGCCGCACGCCAGGTAACCCGCGCCGGCCATGGCATTCAGGCTGAAAGCGCAGTCGGTCATGCTCACGTCCAGGTATTGCCCCACCCCGCTGTGCTGCCGGGCAATCACCGCCGCCAGCAAGCCGATCACCGCATGCAACGAGCCGCCGCCCACGTCCGCCAACTGCACTCCCAAGGGCAATGGCCCGCTGTCCTGGCGCCCGGTGTAACTGGCGACACCCGCCAGGGCCAGGTAGTTGATGTCATGGCCGGCTCGGTGCTTGTAGGGGCCGGTCTGGCCGTAGCCGGTGATGGAGACGTAGATCAGCTTCGGATTGATCGCCTTCAACGCCTCGTAACCCAGGCCGAGTCGCTCCATCACCCCAGGGCGGAACTGCTCGAGGACGATGTCATGGTCCACCACCAACTGCCGCACGATCTCCACCGCCTCGGCCTGCTTGAGGTCCAGGGCCAGGCTGCGTTTGTTGCGGTTCAGATAGGCATGGCTGGCCGACACGCCCTGGTCATGGGGCGGCAGTACCCGCAGCAGGTCCATGCGCGTGGGAGATTCGATGCGCAACACCTCGGCGCCCATGTCGGCCAGCAGCAACGAGGCGAACGGCCCCGGCAGCAAGGTGGAAAAATCCAGTACTTTGAGGGACGCCAAGGGACCTGACATGGGGACTCCGATTCCGATTCGATTGGCCACAGAGTAGGCAAACCTGGCGGTCAGCAGCAATCACATAAACCATCATCCGGAGTGACTGAAGTTTCCCGCGGGCATAAAAAAACCCATCCGAAGATGGGTTTTTCACACAGGGTGCAGCCTTACTTGACGGCGGTTGGAGCCGGGCCTTCGGCCACGCCCAGGTCGTCTTCTTCACGGGTCTCGGAGATACCGCGACCACCGGAAGCCAGTTCGACTTGCAGCTTGTCTTCGTCCAGTTCCTTGACCCACTTGGCCACAACCAGGGTAGCAACAGCGTTGCCTACCAGGTTGGTCAGTGCGCGGGCTTCGGACATGAAGCGGTCGATACCCAGGATCAGCGCCAGGCCGGCAACCGGCAGGTGGCCAACGGCCGACAGGGTAGCAGCCAGTACGATGAAGCCACTACCGGTCACGCCAGCAGCGCCTTTGGAGGACAGCAGCAGTACCAGCAACAGGGTGATCTGGTGGGTGATGTCCATGTGGGTGTCAGTCGCCTGGGCGATGAACACGGCGGCCATGGTCAGGTAGATCGAAGTACCGTCCAGGTTGAAGGAGTAGCCAGTCGGGATAACCAGGCCGACGACCGACTTCTTGGCGCCCAGGCGTTCCATCTTGATCAGCATGCGTGGCAGTGCGGATTCGGACGAGGAAGTACCCAGTACGATCAGCAGCTCTTCACGGATGTAGCGGATCAGTTTCAGGACGCTGAAGCCGTGTGCGCGGCAGATGGCGCCCAGCACCAGGACCACGAACAGGATGCAGGTGATGTAGAAGCAGATCATCAACTGACCGAGCTGCACCAGCGAACCTACACCGTAGGCACCGATGGTGAACGCCATGGCGCCCAGGGCACCGATTGGCGCGAGCTTCATGATCATGTTGATGATGTTGAACATCACGTGGGCGAAGCGATCGATGAAGTCCAGCACCGGCTTGCCGTAGGCACCCAGGCGATGCAGGGCGAAACCGAAGATCACCGAGAACATCAGCACTTGCAGGATGTCACCAGTGGCGAACGCACCGACGATGGTGTTCGGGATCACGTTCAGCAGGAAGCCAACGATGCTCTGGTCTGCACCGGCAGTCACGTAGGCCGCGACTTTAGAGGCGTCCAGGGTAGCCACGTCGATGTGCATGCCGGCGCCCGGTTGCACAACGTTGACCACGATCAGGCCGATCAGCAGGGCGATGGTGGAGACGACTTCGAAGTACAGCAGCGCGTAGCCGCCGGTTTTGCCGACCGATTTCATGCTTTGCATGCCAGCGATACCGCTGACAACGGTGCAGAAGATGATCGGGGCGATGACCATTTTGATCAGCTTGATAAAGCCGTCACCCAGTGGCTTGAGGGCCACGCCGGTCTGCGGGTAGAAGTGACCGAGCAAAATACCGATAACGATTGCAACGATCACCTGGAAATACAGGGATTTGTACAGTGGCTGACGAGTCGTCATTGCAAAGTTCCTCAATCGTCCCGTGTGGCAAATATCCGCCATTGCCCACGACACTTGAATTGCGAACCCTCCTGCACTGGAGGGATTTGTTGTTTGAGAGCCCGCTCAAGGCCGGTCTCCCTGCGTTCTCTATCGCAAGCGTCGTGCCACTTTTACTGAAAACCGCTGAAGGCCTTTAGACATCAGCCCTTGGGGCGATTTTCATTTTAAGACAACGCCTACAGAGAGTGGCGGGTTTCCGCCTTACCTCCTTGTCTCGTCCTACAATTTGGCGGATATCCGCCTTGTTGCCCCCCCACAGGATGGCTAACATTCGCCACTCAATGGACGAGGCCCCTCATGCGTGAACGTACCATCGCCAGTCACTACGCCCGGGCCGCCCTAGGCGGTGCTCGCCGGGCCGGCTACGACTATTCGGGCCTGCTGCTGCAAGTGGGCATTACCCCGGAACTGCTGAGCGAACCCCGCGCCCGCATCGCCCCGGAGCAATTCACCCGGCTGTTGCAAATGCTGTGGCTGGCGCTGGATGACGAATACCTGGGTTTCGCCGAAGGCCCGAGCAAGCGCGGCACCTTCGCCATGATGTGCCACGCGCTGATTCACTGCCGCACCCTCGAGAAGGCTCTGGAACGCGGCTTATTATTTTATAGCCTATTCCCGCAGGGTCCGCGCTGGCGTCTGACACATGAAGGAGAAATGGCCCGCCTGAGCCTGGACGATTCGCAGCTCTGGGACCCGGATCACTTCCTCAGCGAATGCCTGCTGGTGATCTGGCATCGCCTCGGCAGTTGGCTGATTGGCCAGCGCATCCGCCTGGACCAGGCCACCTTCAGCTACCCGATGCCGGCCCATGCCGGTGAGTACGACTTGCTGTTCCCCTGCCCCCAGGTGTTCGCCGCGCCCACCAGCAGCCTGGTATTTCCCAGCCGCTACCTGAGCCTGCCGCTGTTGCAGGACGAACGCACCCTCAAGCACTTTCTCGAACGCTCACCGGCCGACCTGCTGTCACGGCCGGATGAGGGCGACAGCCTGAGCAGCCAATTGCGCCGTTTATTGAGCCGCGACCGCACGCCATGGCCCGACCTCGAAGCCGTCGCCCAGCACCTGCATATCAGCCCGCAGACCCTGCGTCGGCATTTACGGGAGGAAGGCACCAGCTTTCAGGCACTCAAGGACGAGTTGCGCCGGGACATTGCGATTTATCATTTGGGGCGGGCGGATTTGTCGTTGCAGGAAATCGCCGAGCAGTTGGGGTTTTCCGAACCATCGGCGTTTCATCGGGCGTTCAAGAAGTGGACCGGGCTGACGCCGGGGGCCTATAGAGCGCAGGAAAGCTAGGTGTGTATTGATGCGACTGGCCTCTTCGCGAGCAAGCCCGCTCCCACATTTGACCGAGTTCCACCTTGGGAATGCCATCGAATGTGGGAGCGGGCTTGCTCGCGAAGAGGCCGGCACAGCCAATAAAGATCAAACAGCCGGAAAGTGAATCTTGAACGCCGCGCCACCCAGCGGTGAATCCCCAAGGGTCAACCGTGCGCCGTAGCTTTCAATGATGTCCTTGACCACCGCCAGGCCAATGCCCTGCCCCGGATGCTGACGGTCCAGGCGTTCGCCCCGTTGCAGGATGCGCGCACGCTGGTCCGGTGGCACGCCGGGGCCGTCGTCTTCGATGCACAACTCGGTGCCCTCCAGGCTTTCCTGCAGGGTGATGCGCACTTCGCTCAGGCACAGGCGGTAGGCGTTCTCCAGCAGGTTGCCGAGCAGTTCCAGCAAGGCGCCCTTCTCGATCGGCACGTCGCATTCGTCCGGCAGTTCAAAGGCGACCCTCACGCCCTTATCGCGATAAACCTTGTCCAGCGTGTCGCACAGGCTTTGCAGCACCGGCTCCAGCCGCACCTGGTGGCGCACCAGGCCGCTTTTACGCAGGCTGGCGCGCTGCAATTGGTAGCTGATCTGCTGGCTCATGCGCTCGATCTGCGATTGCAGCACCCAGGCTTGGTCGCGATCTTCGGGGCGCTGGGCCATGTCTTCGCTCACGCCTTGCAGCACCGCCAACGGGGTTTTCAGGCTGTGGGCCAGGTCATCCAGGGAATCGCGGTAACGGGTGCGTTGCTCGCGCTCGCTGTGGAGCAGACGGTTGAGGGAGCCGGTCAGGCGCAGCAGTTCCCGGGGGTGTTGTTCACTGAGGCTTTCCCGGGTGCCACCTTCGATTTCATCCAGTTCCTGGCTCAGCCGCCGCAGCGCTTGCAGGCCCCAGGTCAGGCCCAGCCACAACAGGGTCAGCAGCACCAGCAAGGCGGCGCCGAAGCCCAGGTAGAGGTTTTCCCGCAGGCCTTCGAGGGTCAGTTGGTATTCGCGCACAGGTTGCAGGGCGACGATACTGAACGCCGCACTTTTGCCGCCCAGCAGCTTGACCTCGACGTCATAGACAAAAAATTCCTGGCCGTTGGCCTCGCGGATCCGCGCAAACTCGTTGCCGCGCCCGTCATAGCGCGGTTTGTAGTTGATGTTCTCTTCCTGGGTCGCGCGCGAACGCCAGACCAGATGGCCTTCGCGGTCATAGATGTAGCCCAGCAAACGGCTGTCGGTGAGGTTGAAGCGCTCATCCGGCAACTGCGCAGGCATCAGCAGGCGATTGTTTTCAACCCGGGCCGCCGAAATCAGCGTCGTGACATCCGACGCCAGGCGCTGCTCGATGGAGTCCTGCAGAGCCAGGCTGAAGGCGCCCTGCATGGCGGGCAACAAGGCCAGCATAAACAGCACGGCCAGGGTGGTGGCCGCGAGCATCAAACGCACACGTAACGAGCGGATCAACGGCAGCGCTCATTAAACAGGTAGCCAAGACCGCGCACGGTATCGATCGGCTTGAACCCCGCCGGACCTTCCAGTTTGCGGCGCAGGCGGCCTACCAGCACTTCGATGACGTTCGGATCGCGCTCGTCGTCATCGGGATAGAGCTGTTCCATCAGGCGGTCCTTGGCAACCACCTGCTGATGGTGACGCATGAGGTATTCGAGGATGCGGTATTCGTAGGCGGTCAGCGCCAGCGGCTGTTCGTCGAGGGACGCCTGCTTGCGATTGAGGTCCAGCAGCAAGGGCCCGGCGACGATGGTCGACTGGGTGAAACCGCTGGAGCGGCGCAGCAGTGCGTTCATCCGCGCTTCCAGCTCTTCGAACTGGAACGGCTTGACCACATAGTCGTCGGCACCCGCAGCCAGGCCTTCGACCTTGTCCTGCCAGTTGCCGCGGGCGGTCAGGATCAGGATCGGGAACGTCTTGGCCTGGGCGCGCAGTTGGCGGATCAGGTCCAGGCCGCCCATGCCGGGCAGGCCCAGGTCGATGATCGCCAGGTCGTGGTTGAATTGCCCGGTCTGGTACAGCGCCTCTTCGGCGTTGGCGACGGCCTCGACCACGTGACCGCTGTCGGTGAGGCGGGTCAACAGGTGATGACGCAGCAACGCCTCATCTTCGACAACCAGCAATTTCATAAAGCTCTCCAAGGCAAATCAACTTTCCAACTGGGGTATATCATAGCGGCCTTGCAGGTCTTGCTGGCGCAGTTTACTGCCGTTGAAGTGACCTGACAGGTTTTCATTGCCCACGCGATAGTCCGACTGCGGCGTGTGCTGGCCCAGGGACTGGCCCCACGGAGCCGCCTGTTCGCCGGCATCCTCGAAGCTCACCCGCTGGAGAAGGCTGTAGGGCTTTTTGCTCTTCTCCTTGGAGAAACCCGCGAAGCTGGCATCAGAGGCCTGGACGCCAGCAGTGGCGCTGAGCATGGTTAATGCCAACATCAGCTTCTTGATCGCAGTCATGGTCTACCTCATACGCTTTGGCTTTGGGTACGGGGCCAGACTACGCAGCCCCCGCTGAACTCCCCCTGAACACTCTCTGAACCTGGGCTGAACCGAGGCCGGCTACTGTGTAAAGAGTTATTTACGTATCCCCGCCCGCAGGCTATCCAGCGGCCCTCCAACTCGGCAAAATACCCGGCATGAATTCCCTACCCGCCTGCTGCACCCCACTTGACGCCCATTGGCCGTTGCCCGTTGCCTTGCCCGGCACCGTCTTGCTGAGCACCCGCTTTGACCCGGCCCTGCTGGCCGTCGGTGACTTCCAGCGCAGCGCCGTGCCGCCGCCCGCGAGCATCCAGCGGTCGGTGGCCAAGCGCCAGGCGGAGTTTCTGGCCGGTCGCCTGTGTGCTCGCGCGGCCTTGCAACAGCTGGATGGGCTGGATTGCGTGCCGGCGATCGGCGAGGACCGTGCGCCGATCTGGCCCGCCCATATCAGCGGCTCGATCACCCACAGCACCGGCCACGCGGCAGCCATCGTCGCCCACAAGGCACAGTGGCGTGGGCTGGGGATGGACCTGGAGAACCTGCTGACCCTGGAGCGGGCGGAACGCCTGGCCGGGGAAATCCTGACGCCGGATGAATTGCAGCGCATGGCCGCCGGCACGCGCGAACAGGTCGCGCAACTGGTGACGCTGACGTTTTCGGCCAAAGAGAGCCTGTTCAAGGCCCTCTACCCGATCGTGCAGAAGCGCTTCTATTTTGAGCATGCCGAGTTGCTGGAATGGTCGGATACCGGCCATGCGCGGCTGCGGTTGCTGACGGACTTGTCCGCCGAGTGGTGCCATGGCAAGGAGCTGGAGGCGCAGTTTGCGGTGGATGGCGGGCAGTTGTTGAGCTTGGTGGCCGTCAGCGCCTGAAGCACCGTCATCGCAGGCAAGCCAGCTCCCACCTTTGATCGGGTTCACACTGCAAAATGTGGGAGCTGGCTTGCCTGCGATGGCCGTTTCAGGTTTTCTCTTGGTCCCTTGGCCAACTCAGGCTGAAACACGCGCCACCCAGGTTGTTGCTCTTGCTGATCAACGCCCGGCCGCCGTGCCAATAGATGATCCGCCGTACAATCGACAATCCCAACCCGTGCCCACCCGACGCGCGAGTACGGCTGTCATCCAAACGCAGGAACGGGGTGAAGATCCGTTCCCAGGCACTTTCCGGTACGCCCGGGCCATCGTCCTCCACGTCGATGCGGCAACGCACCTGACCCACCTGATAGCTGATCAGCACCCGCCCTTGGGCATGGCGCATGGCATTGCTCACCAGGTTTTGCAGGGCGCGATGCAGGTAACGCGGTTCTGCCTCCACCCACGCATCATCCCAATGGGCAGAAGACAGGCAGATGCCCCGCGCCACGTTGATTTCCGGGCGCAGCGGCGACAGCTCATCAATCACCTGGTCGAGCAACGCGCTGAGGTCGACCCGCTGGAAATTCAGTGCCGGCGAGCCCTGCTCCAGTCGCGCATAAGTCAGCATTTCGTCCACCAGGCCATCAAGGTCCTGGATGTCGCTGTCCATGCCTTCCATATACTTGCGCCGCGCCTCAGGCGTGGCCGCGTCGCCAATCATCTCCAGACCGAACCGCAGGCGCGCCACCGGGGTGCGCAGTTCGTGGGACACCGCACGCACCAGTTCGCGCTGGATTGCCAACAGACGTTGCAGGTGTTCGGCCATGCCATTAAACGCCGCCGCCAGGCGCCCTACCGAATCGGCACCCCGGGCCGGCACTCGCACTTCCAGGCTGCCTTTGGCGATGCGCGTGGCGGCGGCTTCCAGGCCACTCAAGCGCCGCTCCAGTTGGCGCACCAATAGATAGACGATCAAGCCGATCAGGGTCAGGCTGATCAACGCGATCAGGATCAGCCACTGCGGCGGGTACGGGTTCATCTGGTACAGCGGCCCGATTTCCAGGACCCACGGCGTGCCGACCATGCCGGCGAACACCCGGATCGAATCACCGCCCTTGCCCAGGGCCATCACCGTATCGCCCTCGGACACGCGGCGGCGCTGGTCCTGGTCCATGTCCGCCTGATCGAGCATCACCAGGTGCATCTCGAAACCAAAGCCCTTGGCCTCTTTCAGGTCCGCAAGTTTTTGCGGTTGCTCGGCCACCGGGAAACGCACCAGCTCATCGGCCAGCAGGTAAATGGTCGCGCGGGCCAGTTGTTCGCTGATTTGCTGCACTTCGCCGGTGAGCAACAGTTGCTCCTGATCACTGACCAACCGCAGCACCCTGGCCGCGTGGGGACCGGTTTGCTCCACCAACACCTGGCCGCGTTGCAGGCGGGTGCGCTGGCTCAGGTCCAGATGCGCCTCGGCCACGGTCTGCAATTCCAGCGGGATGCCCAGCAAGCGTTCCCACACCGCCAGGGCACGGCGGCGTTCGATGGCGCTCATGGGTTGCAGGTTGTCGCCCATCAGCGCGAAGGTGCCGTGGGCCAGGCGCTCGCGGTATTGGCCGCTGCGCACTTCATTGAGCAGGTGCAGGGCCAGCACGCCGAGCAACGCCACCAGAATCAGCGCCGCGCACATGCCGCCGTAGATACGCAGGAAGATCGAGTTCACGGCGTAAGTTCAGCAGCGGCTTCGGGGACGAACAGATAACCTTTGCTGCGAATGGTCTTGATCAGGCGTGGGTGGATCGGGTCGTCGCCGATTTTCGGGCGAATCCGCGAGATGCGCACGTCGATGGAGCGGTCCTGGCCGTCATAGCCAATGCCGCGCAAGGCGGTGAAGATTTCTTCCCGGGACAGGATCCGGCCGGCATTCGCCACCAGCAGCCACAGCAGGTCGAATTCGGCGCTGGTCAGTTCGATGCCACCCTCGTGCAGCCAGGCTTCACGCAGGGCGTTGTCCACCACCAGCGGGCCGAATTGCAGGCGCCGCTGTTTTTCGGGGATGGCCGGTTCAACGCTTTCGCTGCGCCGCAACAGGGCCTGGATGCGTGCCAGCAACAGACGCGGGCGCACGGGTTTGCACACGTAGTCGTCGGCGCCCATGTCCAGGCCCAGCACCTGGTCCATGTCGTCGGTGCGTGCGGTCAGCATCAGGATCACCCCGTCGTAGTCCTCGCGGACCTTGCGGCAAATGCTCAGGCCGTCTTCGCCGGGCAACATCAGGTCGAGGATTACCAGGTCCGGCTGTTCGGCAATGATCCGCGCGGCCGCCAGGGCCCCGTTACCCTCCACCGACACCCGCAGGCCGTTGCTCTCCAGGTAGTCACGGGTCAACTCGGCCAATCGCTCGTCGTCCTCGACAATCAATACCTGCCAGGCTTCATGCTCCACGGGTGACCTCGACGTCCATATAGAAAGGAAGATGCCCCCCGTATTTTTGTCATGTTGGGGGTGCATAACACAGCGTGTATCCGGGCCGATTGTAGCAACGGGCCAGCCCTCTGGCACAAGCGCGCAAATGCGTTCGGACATTGTGTTTTTTTGTGATAGGGTTCGCGCCCGCAAAAATCCAACCGGATGTTTTTACCTCGGAATATTCGGTGACAAACGGCGCGACGCAGCAGTACTGCGGCCTACACGCCTGTTCCATGTTTCATACACATTTTACCCACAGCGTTATCCACAGGTAGTGCGTTGCCATACCCCCAAAAACGCATTATCTTGTAGGTCGTCGCCAAAAAAACCCTACATGTAGGGTTTTGGAGCGAAAAGACCAAACACAAATCAGACAAGAAACTCAAGTTCTTTCTTGCTCCTGTTTGGTTGAACTTAAGCCTTTTTCAGAAGACCAAACCGCGCACGCGGATGGCAGCCGTTTTTAGCCCCGATCAGGCAGAAACGGTACGGGTGTTGCAGTACGAAACTGTCCCCCACCAGGAATACGGTAAAGAGCCCCAAGCTTGTACCGAAGACTTCGGCATGGAAGCGGCGCGAACAGCTCCCTTCCTCCTGTCCCGAAGTTGTTATGCCAGGCCCCAGGCCTGTTGTAAGTGCTTCAGGACGGAACGGTGGGCACCGTGATGGTGCCCAAATAAATATAGAATGTGGAGACAACCCCCCATGCAAACCGACACAACTCGCGAGAACCCGCAAGGCTCCGTGCCGCAGGCCGCTGATTCGAACCTGGATCTGTCCGCCACCGCGCCCGGCCAACTGCGTGTGATCAAGCGTAACGGCACTGTCGTTCCTTACACCGATGACAAAATCACCGTCGCGATCACCAAAGCGTTTCTTGCAGTTGAAGGCGGCACCGCTGCTGCCTCGTCGCGCATCCACGACACCGTTGCGCGCCTGACCGAACAGGTCACCGCAACGTTCAAGCGTCGCATGCCATCGGGCGGCACCATCCACATCGAAGAAATCCAGGACCAGGTCGAACTGGCCCTGATGCGTGCCGGCGAGCAGAAAGTTGCCCGCGACTACGTGATCTACCGTGACTCCCGCGCCAAGGAACGCGCCGTACGCTCCCCGGCCGAAGAAGCTGCCGTACAAGCTCACCCGTCGATCCGCATCACCCTGGCCGACGGTACGTTCGCACCACTGGACCTGGGCCGCCTGAACACCATCATCACCGAGGCCTGCGAAGGCCTGGAAGAAGTCGATGGCGACCTGATCCAGCGCGAAACCCTGAAGAACCTGTACGACGGCGTGGCCCTGACCGACGTCAACACCGCCCTGGTGATGACCGCCCGTACCCTGGTCGAGCGTGAGCCGAACTACTCGTTCGTGACCGCGCGCCTGCTGATGGACACCCTGCGTGCCGAAGGCCTGGGCTTCCTCGGCGTCGCCGACAGCGCCACTCACCACGAGATGGCCGACCTGTATGCCAAGGCCCTGCCGGCGTACATCGCCAAGGGTATCGAATTCGAATTGCTGAACCCGATCCTGGCCACCTTCGACCTGGAAAAACTCGGCAAGGCGATCAACCACGAGCGCGACCAGCAGTTCACCTACCTGGGCCTGCAAACCCTGTACGACCGTTACTTCATCCACAAGGACGGGATCCGCTTCGAACTGCCGCAAGTGTTCTTCATGCGCGTGGCCATGGGCCTGGCGATCGAAGAGAAGCAGAAAGAAGACCGTGCCATCGAGTTCTACAACCTGTTGTCGTCCTTCGACTACATGTCGTCGACCCCGACCCTGTTCAACGCCGGCACCCTGCGTCCACAGCTGTCCAGCTGCTACCTGACCACCGTGCCGGATGACCTGTCGGGCATCTACCACGCGATCCACGACAACGCCATGCTGTCCAAATTCGCAGGCGGCCTGGGTAACGACTGGACGCCGGTGCGTGCACTGGGTTCGTACATCAAGGGCACCAACGGCAAGTCCCAGGGCGTTGTACCGTTCCTCAAAGTAGTGAACGACACCGCTGTAGCCGTGAACCAGGGTGGCAAGCGCAAAGGCGCTGTGTGTGCCTACCTGGAAACCTGGCACATGGACATCGAAGAGTTCATCGAACTGCGCAAGAACACCGGTGATGATCGTCGTCGTACCCACGATATGAACACCGCCAACTGGATCCCTGACCTGTTCATGAAGCGTGTCTTCGATGACGGCCCGTGGACCCTGTTCTCGCCATCCGAAGTGCCCGACCTGCACGACCTGACCGGCAAGGCCTTCGAAGAGCGTTACGAGTACTACGAAGCCCTGTCCCAGTACCCAGGCAAGATCAAGCTGTTCAAGACCATCCAGGCCAAAGACCTGTGGCGCAAAATGCTGTCCATGCTGTTTGAAACCGGCCACCCATGGCTGACCTTCAAAGACCCGTGCAACCTGCGCAGCCCGCAGCAGCACGTGGGCGTGGTCCACAGCTCGAACCTGTGCACCGAGATCACCTTGAACACCAACAAGGACGAGATCGCCGTTTGCAACCTGGGCTCGATCAACCTGCCGAACCACATCGTCAACGGCAAGCTGGACACCGCCAAGCTGGAACGCACCGTGAACACCGCCGTTCGCATGCTCGATAACGTTATCGACATCAACTACTACTCGGTCCCACAGGCGCAGAACTCCAACTTCAAGCACCGTCCGGTGGGCCTGGGCATCATGGGCTTCCAGGACGCGCTGTACCTGCAGCACATTCCTTACGGTTCGGACGCTGCGGTCGAGTTCGCCGACAAGTCCATGGAAGCGGTCAGCTACTACGCGATCCAGGCTTCCTGCGACCTGGCCGACGAGCGCGGCGCCTACGAGACGTTCCAGGGTTCGCTGTGGTCCAAAGGCATCCTGCCGCTGGATTCGCAACAGATCCTGATCGAGCAGCGTGGCCAGAAGTACATCGACGTTGACCTGAACGAATCCCTGGACTGGGCACCGGTACGTGCCCGTGTGCAGAAAGGCATTCGTAACTCCAACATCATGGCCATCGCACCGACCGCCACCATCGCCAACATCACTGGCGTGTCGCAGTCGATCGAACCGACCTACCAGAACCTGTATGTGAAATCGAACCTGTCGGGCGAATTCACCGTGATCAACCCGTACCTGGTTCGCGACCTGAAAGCCCGCGGCCTGTGGGACTCGGTGATGATCAACGACCTCAAGTACTACGATGGTTCCGTGCAGCAGATCGAGCGCATCCCGCAAGAACTCAAAGAGCTCTACGCGACTGCCTTCGAAGTGGACACCAAGTGGATCGTTGACGCCGCCAGCCGTCGCCAGAAGTGGATCGACCAGGCTCAGTCGCTGAACCTGTACATCGCCGGCGCATCGGGCAAGAAGCTGGACGTGACCTACCGCATGGCTTGGTACCGTGGCCTGAAAACCACTTACTACCTCCGTGCCCTGGCCGCCACCAGCACCGAGAAGTCGACCATCAACACCGGCAAGCTGAACGCTGTTTCCAGCGGCGGCAACCACGGTGATGATTCGGTTCTCGCAGCACCTGCCGGTCCGGCGCCAGTGCCAAAAGCCTGCGCGATCGACGAGCCGGATTGCGAAGCTTGCCAATAAGCTGAGCCAGTCCCGGGCTTGAACACCCGGGATTGAAAAGCCCGATAACCCCCGACTACAAAGGGCTTATCGGGCTTTTTTCGTTTAACGCCCTTAGAGGAAGGCGTATGCCTCACCCTCTTTTGGCGAGCCGCCTCGCTGCCCCCACAACTCGACGCGCCCACCAATCACCACCATTGAATGATGATCATAGGCGACCACCCCCAGCTTGCCGCTCGCCAGCTCACTGCTTGAAGAGTTCCTGTAGAGCCCCCTCAGCCCAAGGCGGTCCAGCGCTTCGTGAGGCATTTCGCCGTTGTTCAGGCTCTGCATTGCATGGGCAAAACTTCTTTGCGCCGCACCTGGCATGTCGTCCTGACCATTTCCTTCCATCTGCGCCCGCTTGGCACTCGCGGCGAACATGAAGTTCGCATCGGTCATCATCGCCGGATCATCGCCTTTAAACCGTGCATATTCGGCCGCCTGCCTGAGTTCATCCCTGGACAAATTAAGCTCGAACCCGTCCCTCATTTTCACGTGATAGCCATCTCCCGTCTCTTTCACTTCGCTGAAAACGTCAGTGGGTTTCTGACCGAACTTCATCATCGCGCCCTTTATCGCTGACACAGTGACGCAGTTACCATCAGGGCCCTGGCTGAAGCCACTCCAGATATTGTCCGGTTTCTTTCCAGGGTTGCTGTGGTCGGGCTTGTAGTTGAAATGCTTTGAACCCTCGGTCAACGGCTTGTTGCTCATGGGCTCGCTGGGGCCAAAACCACTTCTGTCAGCACCGCCGCCGCCGCCGCCGCCGCCCCTTGGCGATGGTGCAGGAGCTGGCGCAGGAGAGGGTGATGTGTCGTCCGAGTCCGGAAACAAGATCTTCAGCAGTTTCTTGAGAAACTCAAGCCACTGCCCGGACGCCTCTTCAATCAGCTTGTTGAGGATTTCCTTGAATTTCTCGTCACCGATCTCCGCTCGCACTTCGTTGAGCTTGTCTCGCAGATCTTGAGCCAGCTGGCTCTTGGAGGTTTTCTCGGCGTCATCCAACTCGGTGAGGAGTTTTTTGACCGCCTCCTCCTTAGAGACGTCTTTATTTTTCCCATCGACCGACTGACCCGACCACGCAATACCCTGACCTGAAAAAACCACGCCCCCGTCGGCACCACCCGAAACCGACACACTCGCCATAGCCTGCTCTCCACCCGTTAACCTCAGCTTTCTTGGCTTGGTAGGTGGAAAAACAGGCGTAGGGGGTTCCGCCAAAAACATGTCATCCGGTGACCGCACAGGACAATCGACAGGCAAAAAAAAGCCCCTCGACCGAGGGGCTTTTCCAGTGTTGCAGCTTAAAGCGACAACATCAGGTCATCTGAATAATGGTCTGCATGATGGTGCTTTGGGTGGAGATGGTCTTGGCGTTCGCCTGATAGTTGCTCTGGGCCTTGATCAGGTCCACCAGCTCGTTGGTCAGGTTGACGTTGGAGTTCTCCAGGGAGTTGGCCACGATCGAACCCAGGGTGCCGACTTGGGGGGTATCAAAACCCGGCTGGCCCGACGCGAAGGTTTCTTTCCAGGTGGTGCCGCCAGCTGGCTGCAGGCCCTGCTCGTTGTTGAAGCTGGCCAGGGAGAGCTGGCCGATGGCCTTGCTCTGCTGGTTGCTGAACGTGGCGAACATTACACCGCTGCCGTCGATTTTCAGCCCGGTGATTTGACCGGTGGCGTAACCGTCGGTGGTCGGCGGGTTGCGGTAGGTAGCCGAGTTGAACTGGGTGATGTTCGCCATGTTGACGGCCACGCCGTCTGTGTTGGCGGCCGCGCCGTTAGACGTCCAGACACCATTGACCAGGGCACCCGGCTTCCAGTCGGAAATGGTCAGGGTGGTGTTCGAAGCAGTGGCTGGCGGGGTGATGATCCCCGAGAGCTTGCCGGCGGTATCAAACGACAGCGTCGAGGCAACAGGCGCCTTGACGTCAGTACCGGTGCCACTGATCGGCGAGCCGTCAGGGTTGCGCCCATCGATCAGGGTGTAGGACTTCCAGGTATTGGAGTCTGTCTTCACCAGGTACTGCACCATCGGATGCGCGTTGCCCTGGGTATCGTAGAGCGTGGTGGAGTACTGAGTGGTGAAGGTCTCCGACTTGGTCGGATCAAACGGGGTCGCCGTCTGGTCGATCACCGGCGAGGACGAGTTCAGGTTACTGGTGGAATCCACCTTGCTCGAAGCCTTCGGCGGCAGGTACGACAGGTTGAGCTGAAGGTCGGTCAGGGCGCCCTTCTGGATGTTGCCATCGGCGTCCGCCGCGTAGCCTTGCAGGCGCGAGGTGCCGGTGTTGTTGGTGATGTAGCCGTCTTTGTCGGCACGGAAGGCACCGTTACGGGTGTACTCCAGCGAACCGTCGCTGCCCTTCTGCACGAAGAAGCCGCCGCCCTGGATCGCCATGTCCAGCGTGCCGCCGCTGTTGTTGACGTCACCCTGGGTGAACTGCTGGGACACTGCCGCCAGGTTCACGCCGTTGCCGATGCTGTTCTGGCCGGTGCCCAGCTTGGACGCCGCGTAGATATCCGAGAACTCGGCGCGGGACGACTTGAAGCCGGTGGTCGCGACGTTGGCGATGTTGTTGCCGGTCACGTCCAGTTGTTTGTTGGCCGCATAGAGGCCGCTAAGGCCGATGTTAAAAGACATTGTTCTCTCCTTTTGCCGTATTTAGCCGGCTCTATGTACCGATAGTCTGAATTTGCGACAGCTTGATACTGCCCATGCCGCCCGCCAGGTTGAGCAGCATCTCGCCGCCGGTCTGGCTCAGGGTCACGCTGGTCACCGTTGCCGGCAGCGAGGTGGGCAGGGCCACCGAGTCGCCCTTGTCATTCTTGGTGGTGGCATTGAAGGTGTAGGTGCCGGGAGCCACCGTCTCGCCCGCATCGTTCTTGCCGTCCCAGACAAAGCTGGAATTGCCGGCGCTCTGGGCGCCCATGTCGATGGTGCGAACGACGTTGCCGTCCTTGTCGGTGATCTTGACCGAGACGTTGCCCGTCGCCGCCGTCACCGCCACGGAACCGGTCATGCTCTTGCTGGTGTCGACCATGGCCTTGTCGGTCTGGGTGATCACCGAGCGGCCCACCAGCGACGACGCCTGCAGCGCCTGGGAGGAGCTGAAGTTGCTGGAGATCGCATTCACCGAGTCGTTCAGGGTGTTGATGCCTTCCAGGCTGCTGAACTGAGCCAGCTGTGCCACGAACGCGCCGTTGTCCTGGGGCGACAGCGGGTTCTGGTTTTTCAGCTGGGTGACCAGCAGTTGCAGGAACGCGTCCTTGCCCAACGACTGGTTGCCCGTCGCCGACTTGGCTGCATCGGCGACGCTGCTGTTATCTGTCGCCGTCTTGACCTTGGAATTGAAAAGGTCCTGGACCGCCGTGTTCGTCGAACTGGTATCAACAATGGCCATTATTTGGCGCCCCTTATCACTGACCCAGGGTCAGGACTTTCTGCATCATGGTTTTGGCGGTGTTCATCATTTCCGCGTTGGTCTGGAACGAGCGGCTGGCGGAAATCATGTCTGCCATTTCCTCGACCACGTTGACGTTGGGGTAGTACACGTACCCTTTGGCATCAGCGGCGGGATGGTTCGGCTCGTAGCGGGCATCCAGGTTGCTCTGGTCTTCGACCACACCGAGCACCTGCACGCCCTGGCCCGCGGCATCCTGGTTCTGAAACAGCGAATCGCCGCTACCACTCTGGCCGCCTTGGCCGCCCTGGAACATGGTGGCGAACACCGGGTGCCGGGCACGGTAGGTCTGGTCAATGCTCGAGGACACGGTCTCGGCGTTGGCGATGTTACTGGCGACGGTGTTGAGGCGCGTGGTCTGGGCGCTCATGCCACTACCGGCAATATTGAAAACACTGGCGAGGGACATGGCTTATTCTCCACGCAGGGCTGACATCAGCCCTTTGAATTTGCTGTTGAGCAGGGTGAAGCTGGCCTGGAAGTTCACCGAGTTCTCGGCGTACGCCGATTGCTCCAGTTGCGCGTCCACGGTGTTCTGGTCGATCGACGGTTGCATCGGCGTGCGATACAGCAGCGACTCGTCACCATTGCCCAGGCCTTGCGCTTCGATATGACGGCTGTTGGTCATGTTCAGGGCGAAGGTGCCGTTCTTGGTCTTGTCTTGCTGTGCGGCAAGCACGGCAGAGAAGTCCAGGTCCCGAGCCTTGTAGTTCGGGGTGTCGGCGTTGGCGATGTTGTTGGCCAGGACTTCGGCACGCTGGGCGCGGAAGCCCAGGGCTTGTTCGTGGATACCGAGCGCTTTATCGAAGCTGATGCTCATGGCGGAAACCTTTAGGGGCTGACCTGCTTTTCGTAACTAGGATTTAGCAAGGGCCATGCCAAGTTGCTTGGGCGCCGTAAATCAAGGGTTTGCGGGGGAATTGCCGGCGGCAATGCCAGAAAAGCGGCAAAGGGTTTCCGCGAAACGCCAGTAAAGCGGCAATGAGGGCTTGCCGCTTTGCGGCCATAAAAAAAGAGAGGCCTGTGCGGGCCTCCCTTTTTTTTGTTCAAGCATTCATCACTTGGCCTGGTAAATGATCCCAGGGCTGCACTGCACCATCTGGTAATGATCCGGCAAACCGTTCAGCGCCTCGGAAGCGCCCAGGAACAGATAACCACCGCGCTTGAGGGTGCCGTGGATGCGCAACAGAATGTCCTTCTTCACCTCGGCCGAGAAGTAGATCAGCACGTTGCGGCAGAACACCATGTCGAACTTGCCCAGGCTGGCGTAGCTGTCCAGCAGGTTGAACGAGCGAAACTCCACCCGGCTCTTGATCGGCGCCTTGACCGCCCAGCGCCCCGCGCCTTTAGGATCGAAGAACCGCTGCAAGCGCTCCGGAGACAACCCGCGCCCCAATGCCAGGCTGTCGTACTCACCGGTCTTGCAGTTGGTGAGCATGGTGCCCGACAAATCCGTGGCCACAATTTGCGCCCCGGCCTTCAACTGGCCCATGTTGGTTCGCTCGAACTCATCGATGGACATCGAAATCGAATACGGTTCCTGCCCCGATGAACAAGCCGCCGACCAGATGCGCAGGCGCTGGCCGGGTGCGGCCTTGATCGCCTCAGGCAGTACCTTGTTCTTGAGCACTTCAAACGGATAGGTATCGCGAAACCACAAGGTTTCGTTGGTGGTCATGGCATCGACCACCATCTCCTTGAGCCCGCTGCGCGGCTGACCCTGGATCCGTTGCACCAACTCCCCGAGGGACTTGATGCCTTGCTGCTCCATCAGTTTGTTGAGACGGCTGGATACCAGGTACTGCTTGTTTTCACCGAGCAATATGCCACAGGCTTTTTCCAGGAAGACCCGGAACTGTTCGAAATCCAAATTACCCGTAGACAATGATACCGCCTCTTAAATCGTGTGACCGCCAGGGAAAAGGCCCCTAGCCGTGATCTGCTGCCTTGATCCGGTCGACTACCCGGGATGCCAGGTCATCAGGGCGGAATTTGGCCAGGAAGTCATCGGCACCGACCTTCTTGACCATCGCCTGATTGAATACACCCGACAACGAAGTATGCAGGATGATATGTAGTTTTTGCATGCGTGGGTCGTTGCGTATCTCGGCCGTAAGGGTGTAGCCGTCCATTTCCGGCATCTCGATGTCGGAAATCATCATCAGGAATTCTTCTTCCGGCTTCTTGCCCTCATCCACCAGCTTGCGCAGGTAATCCAGGGCCTGTCGACCGTCATTGAGCGCCACCACTTCAACGCCAACCGTCTGCAGGCAACGGGACACCTGTTTGCGCGCCACCGAGGAGTCGTCCACCGTCAGCACCCGCAGCGAGATCGCCTTGTGCGCGGTTTCGGCGTCTACCACACCCACCGATATCGACTCCGAGGTCGGAGCCACTTCGGCGAGGATTTTCTCCACGTCGATGATTTCCACCAACTGGTTGTCGACCCGCGTCACTGCCGTGAGGTAGTGATCGCGGCCGGTGCCCTTGGGCGGCGGATGGATCTCTTCCCAGTTCATGTTGACGATGCGTTCCACCGAGCGCACCAGGAAACCCTGGGTCTTGGTGTTGTACTCGGTGATGATCACGAACGGACTCTCGCGATCCTGCAAACCCGACGAACCGGTGGCCATGGCCAGGTCAAGAATCGGGATGGTCGCGCCACGGATATTGGCCACACCGCAAACCACCGGGCTGGACTTGGGCATGATTGTCAGCTTGGGACACTGCAGTACTTCTCGAACCTTGAAGACGTTAATCCCGTAGAGCTGCTTGCCGTCCAGACGGAACAGCAGCAACTCCAGGCGATTCTGCCCCACCAGCTGTGTGCGCTGGTTCACTGAATCCATTACACCGGCCATGCACAGACTCCTACGCTAAAACTTAGGGGTACGACGCGTACCCAACACTAAACGGCACGAGCTTTGCTTTTTTATTGGCCATGGACATCAAAACGACAGTTTCCCGACGCCTCCGATCCCCACAGTACCGCAGATTGCTCTGCGTCTCGATGGCGTTGCTTGCCTTGGCTACGGGCCAGCCGGCCCGCGCCGATAACGTCACCTTGCCTGATCTACTTATCGGCGTCACTCAAGGCTTTCTTGAGTTCACTGTAGAAGATTATCTGGCGACGACGCAGACACCGGGCCGCTATGAAATCCAGGTCAACCAGTTGGATCCGCGCTTGCGCATGCCCATGTGTGACAGAGAATTGACAGCGTCCCTGGAAAGCCCCGCCCAGCCCATCGGGCGCGTGACCGTGAAGGTGCGCTGCGAAGGCGCCTCGCCCTGGACAGTGTTTGTGCCGGCCCAGGTCAAATTGTTCCGCGACGTCGTGGTGGTGACACGCCCGCTGAAACGCACCGGAATCATTGGTGATGGGGACATTGCGATGCGCGAACGGGACATCAGCCTGATCAACCAGGGCTATCTCACGTCTCTGGATCAGGCGCTCGGGCAGAAACTTACCCGACCAATGGTCGCCGACCAGGTGATTACCCTGGTCCATCTTGAACAGGCCGAAGTGGTGCGCAAAGGTGACCAGGTGGTGATCTCCGCCAGCAGCGGCGGCCTGAATGTAAAAATGCCGGGGGAAGCCCTCTCCAATGGCGGCATGAGTGAACAGATTCGCGTGAAGAACCTCAACTCCAACCGTGTGATCAAGGCCCGAGTGACAGCACCGGGGCAAGTTGAGGTGGCTTTATAGATCACTGGCATCGGACGCCGGCTTTTCCTACACTGTGCGCAAAGCGGCATCGCGTATAGGTTTATTGTCAATCGAGCCTAAAGTTTGTCCGGGTATGGCCGAAAACATGGCAAGCGTCCAAATACCCAGAGGTTTTTTTAACATGGTCATCGATTTCAGTCGTTTGAATAACGCCCTGCCAACGCCCGGCTCTTCGCGCACCAACGGTGCCAAAGACAGCGTTGAAGCCAAGTCCCAGCCTCTGCCTGCCAAGACAGAACAGGCCGGTGCGAGCCAAATCGGGGAATCGGTACACCTGAGCAATGAGGCTCAACAGTTGCAGAAGGTCACTGACTCGCTGAGCGATCAGCCAGTTGTCAATAAAGCCCGCGTGGCTGAATTGAAGCAGGCGATTGCGGATGGCAGCTATAAGGTCGACAGCAACCGTGTAGCCAGCAAGCTGCTTAACTTCGAAGCCGAGCGCTAGGCAAAGGCCTGCGCCAGGCTTTTGGACGCTTAAAACCCAAGGCCAGCCATGCACGACGAAAACTTGCTACAACTGATCATTGAAGACCTGCCTCCCGCACAGCAGTTGCTGGAGCTACTTCGAGAAGAGTCCCTGGCCCTGTTCGGGCGGGACATGCGCATGCTGGAAGAAATCCTGGCGCGCAAGCAATCGCTGATCGTCCTGCTGGAGCAGCACGGCAAGAAGCGCAGCCAGATTCTTGCCAGCCTGGGCCTCCCGGCCGACCACAAAGGCCTGGAACAACTCGCCAGCCACTCCACGGTGGGCGACCAGTTACTGGCCCAAAGCAAAGAACTCAACCAATTGCTGACCCTGTGCCAGGAAACCAACCTCGTCAACGGCCAGGCGATCCAGCTGCAACAAGCCACCACCGCCAATCAGTTGCGCATCCTCCACGGCGGCGAGCCTCCGGCCCTCTACAACGCTCAAGGCTCCACTTCACGCCTGGCCAAGCCAAGCACCCGCAGCCAAGCCTGATACCAGCTCACGCGCGCCCTATCCAAGGCGCGCCACATGCTGGCAAAATGAAAGCACTTGCGTGTAGTCGTATTTTGTCTGGAGATGGAAGAACCGTGTTCAACGCCCCTAACGCGGAAGATGCTCCGCAGCCACCCAAGGTACTCACCACGCCGCTGGAAATCGCGGGCACCTTGCGGATGCTACAAGAGAGCCATGATCCGCTGATCATCACCTTCCACGAACGCAACCAACGCTTTCAAAGCTACCTGGTGGAAATCGACCGCGACAGCAAGACGCTGGCCCTGGACGAAATGATCCCGCGGGACGGCGAACGCTACCTTGAGAATGGCGAAGCTTTCCGCATCGAAGGTTTCCACGATGGCGTGCGAGTGGCCTGGGAAAGCAACGGCACCCTGACCATCGACGAAGCTGGCGGCCACCGCATCTACCGCGGCAGCATGCCCGACGAAGTGATCTACCATCAGCGTCGCAACGCCTTCCGCGCCGCCCTGAAGCTGGCGCAACTGGTCAGCGTCGAACTGGGTGGCGAGAAACTCAAGGCCCCCATCAGTGGCAAGTTGCTGGACATTTCCGCCACCGGCTGCAAATTGCGTTTCGAAGGGGACATCTCCGAGCGCCTGCAACTGGGCCAGGTCTACGACCGCTTTATCGCCGCCCTGCCCTTTGGCAGCATGACCACCTCGGTGGAACTGCGTTACCTGCACTTCGAAGAAAGGATCAACACCACCTTCGCCGGCGTACGCTTTCATAACATGAGCGGGCTGGTGCAGCGTCAGGTCGAGCGGTTTGTGTACCAACTGCAGCGTGAAGCTCGCCGCTTCGACAAGGACGATGATTTTTAAACCCTAAAGATCGCAATAAAAAAACGGGCAGTTCCTCAAGGGAACTGCCCGTTTTTTGCTGTCAGGGGCGCGCCCTGCTCAGGTCATGGGGGTGCTCATCCGGGTCCGGATGCTCCGGGGGCTCGGTGACCGCTGTTGGCTCCTCCACTTCGGGATCGACTTCAGGCTCAGGGCCCTCCGGAACGGCGGTCTGCATCTGCTCCTGCACCACCTGCTCGTCCACTCGTGGGTCGAGACACGCCACCAGCGGCGAACTGGACATGCTGTCAGGCATCGCCACGTGATGCAGCGGTGCATCGTCCACCTGATGCAGGTTGGTGACGGCCTTGGGCCGGATGCGCCACACCAGGATCAACGCACACAGGCTGAAAAACGCATACAGCATGTGGCTGCCGAACAGCTTCATCACCACACCGGCCAACAGCGGGCCTACGCTGGCGCCGACGCCGTAGGTCACCAGCAACATCGCGGTAAGCGACACCCGGCGATCACCCTCGACGTGGTCGTTGGAAAACGCGACCGCCAGCGGGTAAAGGCAGAACTGCACCAGGGAACAGAGAAAGCCTGCGACAAACAGCACTTCCAACGGCACCTGGGTCATGATCGCCAACGGCAACGCAGCCACCGCCAGGCACAAGGCGAAGCAGCGAATCAACAGCGCGCGGTCATACCGATCAGACAGCCAGCCCAACGGCCACTGCACCAGCAGCCCGGCAAAAATACAGCTGCCCATGAACAGACCGACCTGCTCGGTAGTCAGCCCCTGCTGAGAGGCGTAAAGCGGCGCCAAACCATAGAAGGAACCCACAATCAGCCCGGCCCCCAACACCGTACTGAGGGACTGCGGCACCCGCTTGATAAAGAAGCGCGGTTCCATCGGCGCCGGATGCAGGGGGGCCGGGTGAATACGGCGAGTCATGGCCACCGGCACCAGGCACAGCGCAAAACACAGCGCGACCAGCATCAGCAACTCAAGGCCCAACTCAGGGTGCATCACAAGGATCAGTTGGCCCAGCACCAGGCCCAGGTACGAAGCAATCATATAGCCGCTGAACACCGCCCCGCGCTGCTTGGCTTCAGCCTGCTCGTTAAGCCAGCTCTCGATGACCATGTACTGGCACATCATGCCCAGGCCGACAATCATCCGCAGCACAATCCAGGCTGGCAGCCAGTTGATCAGCCCGTGGCCCAACACCGCCGCGCCGACGATCCCGGCACAGGTGGCGTAGGCCCGGATATGCCCGACGCGGCCAATCAGGCGGTGACCGATCTTGCCCCCCAATACCAGGCCAAAATAGTTGGCGGCCATCAGCGCACCCACCCACAGGCTGTCGACGTGATCTGCCGCCAGGCGCAAGGCCAGGTAAGTACTGAGCAGGCCGGAGCCGATCAGCATCATCAGGGAAGCAAAATAAAGGGCTCGAAAAGGTTTCCAGATCTGGCGCATCGGCGTTCCGAGCGGCTCCTTGCTGTGGGTGTCAGGACTACCGGAATGATAGTCCCGGGTCGTCGGGTCCGGACAACCAAAACACGCGGTTGCCGGGGAATATTTTGCTTATGCCAATTGGCTACGTGTCAGACGCTCGACAGTGACCTGGGAGGTACACGATGCAGACGAATACTTGCCCCGCCCCGCCCACGCCTCCCGTGTGAACCTCAAACGCGGGCAAGGTTCGGTTGGTGTTTGAAAAGACTGCCGCGCTCAAACGCCCGGGCACAAAAAAGCCCCGCCAGATAAATCTGATCGGGGCTTGCTGACGTATCGGCCGCGGGGGCAGAAACGATTATGTGGTGTCCCAGGGCCGGTTCGAACGGCCAACCTTCCCCTTAGGAGGGGGATGCTCTATCCAATTGAGCTACTGGGACTAATGACAGTCAACCAGCAAGGAGCACGGCGACGGACGGCGTGCATGTTAACGGCGCAGGTCAATTTTGTCATGTCGTCCGTAGGCTTTTTGAGTGTAGGCCTACGCCCCTGACTTTAACGCGTATTCCACTCAACGATTACGGGCAGTCGACCGCCATCGTGCAAAATGCACTCCCCCAAAATGCCATCATTGCAAATTGCAACATCACGACAAAGTGGAACATATATAACTATTTGATTTAAAAGGATTTATTGTCAAATAAAGACTGGCACGGCCCCTGCAATCCTTTATCCTACAAATACAGTCCGGCCCAGCCACCTGCGGAGAACATACCCATGAACAGCGCACTTCTACTAGCCCTCAATACCGTTGCATTGGCTGCGCTGGTGATGTTCCATTTTCAATCCACCACCGCTGATGATGCCGCACAGGTCAGCCAGGCGGTTCCCCATCACCTGCAGCAACGTCCGCAGCTGGCAGTCATGAAGCCGAACATGCAATCACCGCTGCAACTGACCCAGGGCACTCAGGCCGCCCCCGCCACTGAACACTGGGTTTTCTGAACCGCTTACCGGAGTATTCCATGACCAAGTCCGCCTGGCTGTTTCTGACCCTGGCCCTGGCCGCCGTCGGCCTCGGCTTGAACGTATTGTCGCAAGATGTACAGACCGTCGCTTTCGTCGCCGCAGCTGTATTCGGTAGCCTGTGGTTATTGGCAATCATCATAGGCCGCCGCATCAAATTCGATCCTGTACTGCGCTGAATCCCCCCGCTCGTCGCCCTCTCTGCACAGGCAGTCAACCTCAGGCTCACCCGTCCGAACGACTGACCATATGTCGCTCCGCCCTCGTAAATTGGCAATTTGCCACTAATCTTAAAGTTAAGGGCAAAAGGCCATATTGCTATAGGATGTGCGCCCGAAAAGCCTTTTGCGCCTAGGGCCTGCGGCCTCAACACCTATTTGGGTGCAACCGTGGAAAAGTTTTCCAACCAGTCCGCAAATTTTGAAATGAGTACTGGCATAAAGCCGGTAGCCGGTTCAATATTTGTCACAGAATTGACGCCAAGGAACTGGCAAAACTGAGGCATGATGCGGCCTCTTTGCAATTCAGGTTGAACATTTGGCAGCAAGCCTTGTCCTAACATGCATCTTGCGGCCAATTCCAAAAACCGCTCCCCTGAACTAACCGGTTAAATATATGCGCCCATTGAAACAGGCAATTTATTCCAGCCGTACGGCTGACAAGTTCGTCGTACGTCTGCCAGACGGAATGCGGGAACGCATTGCCGAGGTGGCTCGCAATCATCACCGCAGCATGAACTCCGAAATCATCGCACGCCTGGAACAAAGCCTGATTCAGGAAGGTGCGCTGGGCGACGAGCTGAGCATGCGCCTGGACAGCCCCGAGCTGTCACTGCACGAACGCGAACTGCTGCAGCGTTTTCGTCAGCTCTCCCACCGCCAGCAAAATGCTCTCGTCTCGCTTATCGCTCACGACGTTGAGGCAGCTGCCGAAGCCAACTGATTGGCAACCGAAAGCTGAAAGCCAGCCATGGGCTGGCTTTTTTTTGCCCGGGATTTGCTAAAGAAAAGAGAGGATCAAGGGGCATAAGCCCCCTGACCTATAGATGGGATCAAAGCAGGAAGATGGTTGCCAGGCCCAGGAAGATGAAGAAGCCGCCACTGTCGGTCATGGCGGTGATCATTACACTGGCACCCATGGCCGGATCTCGCCCAAGGCGCACCAGGGTCATTGGAATCAGAACCCCCATCAAGGCCGCCAGCAGCAGGTTGAGCGTCATCGCCGCGGTCATGACCACACCGAGGGACCAACTGCCATACAGCAGGTACGCCACGATACCGATGACACCCCCCCACACCAGGCCGTTGATCAGCGCGACCGCAAGCTCCTTGCGCATCAAACGCTTACCGTGCCCGGTACCCACCTGATCCAGCGCCATGGCACGCACGATCATGGTGATGGTCTGGTTACCCGAGTTACCGCCAATCCCGGCCACGATCGGCATCAGCGCGGCCAAGGCCACCAGCTTCTCGATGGAACCTTCAAACAGGCCAATCACCCGTGACGCAATAAACGCGGTAATCAAATTGACTGCCAGCCAGGCCCAACGGTTACGCAGGGACTTCCAGACCGACGCAAAAATATCTTCTTCTTCCCGCAGACCAGCCATGTTGAGGACTTCGCTTTCGCTCTCCTCACGAATCAGGTCGACCATTTCATCAATGGTCAGACGGCCGATCAGCTTGCCGTTCTTGTCGACCACCGGGGCCGAGATCAAGTCGTAACGCTCGAACGCCTGGGCAGCGTCGTAAGCGTCTTCGTCCGGATGGAAACTCACCGGGTCACTGGCCATGACATCCGCGACTTTCTTCTCCGGGTCATTGACCAGCAGACGCTTGATCGGCAGCACGCCCTTGAGAATGCCTTCGTAATCGACCACGAACAGTTTGTCGGTGTGGCCGGGCAGTTCCTTGAGGCGGCGCAGGTAGCGCAGAACCACTTCCAGGCTGACGTCTTCGCGGATGGTGACCATCTCGAAGTCCATCAACGCACCGACCTGCTCCTCGTCGTAGGACAGCGCCGAGCGCACACGCTCACGCTGCTGGGCGTCGAGGGTTTCCATCAGCTCATGGACGACGTCACGCGGCAGCTCGGAAGCCAGGTCAGCGAGTTCGTCGGCATCCATGTCCCTGGCGGCAGCCAGGAGCTCGTGATCGTCCATGTCGGCGATCAGGGTTTCACGGACCGAGTCGGATACTTCGAGGAGGATGTCGCCGTCGCGATCAGCCTTGACCAACTGCCAAAGCGTCAGGCGGTCATTAAGCGGCAGGGCTTCGAGGATGTAGGCAACGTCGGCAGAGTGCAGGTCGTCGAGCTTGCGCTGCAGCTCGACAAGGTTTTGCCGGTGGACCAGGTTCTCAACCCGGTCATGATTCGCGCCTTCCTGGCGATGGGTCAGGTCTTCGACCACACGCTGGCGCTGCAGCAGCTCGACGACTTGAGCCAGGCGATCCTGCAGGCTTTCTTGTGTTTTCTTTACTTCAACTTCGGTCATAGGCGAACTCCACTCCCAGCAGCGGGGCACGCCGGAAGGATCAATCAGTCAATTCATGATTGGTAAAACGGGGTACTGAGTAACTACTGGGTAAGTCCATGGAGGTGTTCCACAAGCCCCGGCGGGGCTGACGGGCGCAATGATACACCGGGCGGCCGCTTTTAACGTCAAAAAACTGGAAAGAACAAGCGCTTGCGACACAAAGCTGAGCATTGGCCACACATATGAACTGCGACGACGCCGCTTGAAAGGAAAACACATGGGCGGGAGAAAAAGGCGCCACGGCAAATAAAAACCCCAGACGGCAAAAAGCCCGCACTAGGCGGGCTTTTTGTTGTTTGGTGCACTCGACAGGATTCGAACCTGTGACCGCTCGGTTCGTAGCCGAGTACTCTATCCAGCTGAGCTACGAGTGCAGATTGTGTTTTTAGACCAGATCACAACTGGTTGAAGCCAAGTTACCTGCATTGCTGCAACTAACTCTTAAATGGTGCACTCGACAGGATTCGAACCTGTGACCGCTCGGTTCGTAGCCGAGTACTCTATCCAGCTGAGCTACGAGTGCATTTGTTGCCGCGCATTATAGGCCGTTCAATCTCTATGTAAAGCTATTTTTTCGTTTAATTTCAACAACTTAGCGAAAAAACCAGATTGCAACGTACTAAGCAAATAATGGCGGAGAACGGGGGATTCGAACCCCCGACACCCTTTTGAGGTGTACTCCCTTAGCAGGGGAGCGCCTTCGGCCACTCGGCCAGCTCTCCGCAACACGGGGCGTATATTAACCAGCTTCATCCCCGTTTGCAAACATAAAAAACGATAAAAATTAATGGCTTGGTTCTTCGTCCTTCTCTTTCTTGATCCGCAGGTAGATTTCCTCGCGGTGGACAGCCACCTCTTTCGGAGCGTTAACCCCGATACGCACTTGATTGCCTTTGACGCCGAGCACGGTCACGGTGATTTCGCCATCACCAATAATCAGGCTTTCTGCGCATCGACGAGTCAGAATCAACATACCTTTCTCCTCACGCATTTCATTTCGGGAACAACAGTCTGCAAAAAAAAGGCATTCGACCTACAACCAGATGGCCGTAGCCCTACCGCCTAAGTATTGTCGAGCGCAGGCAAAAGAACAGGTCTTCACCACGCGCCCGGCAAAAAAATGAAAGGCGCGGATAACCGCGCCTTCCTGGCAACGCATCACTCGCCCTGTCGGGCCGGAGCGTCGAGCTCAAACGCGGTATGCAATGCGCGTACAGCCAGCTCCAGGTACTTCTCTTCGATCACCACCGACACCTTGATTTCCGAGGTGGAAATCATCTGGATGTTGATGCTTTCCTTGGCCAGGGCTTCGAACATGCGGCTGGCAACGCCCGCATGGGAGCGCATGCCCACACCCACGATCGACACCTTGGCAATCTTGGTATCGCCGACCACTTCACGGGCGCCGATTTCCTTCGCGGTGTTCTGCAGGATCCGCTCCGCCGCATCGTACTCGTTGCGGTGCACGGTGAAGGTGAAATCGGTGGTGTTATCGTGCGAAACGTTCTGCACGATCATGTCGACTTCGATGTTCGCGCCACTGATAGGACCCAGAATCTTGAAAGCCACGCCCGGGGTGTCTGGCACGCCACGGATAGTCAGCTTGGCTTCATCACGGTTGAAAGCGATACCGGAAATGATCGGCTGTTCCATGGATTCCTCTTCATCAATAGTAATGAGGGTGCCCGGACCCTCCTTGAAGCTGTGCAGTACGCGCAGCGGAACGTTGTACTTGCCGGCAAACTCAACGGCACGGATCTGCAATACCTTGGAACCGAGGCTGGCCATTTCCAGCATCTCTTCGAAGGTGATCTTGTCCAGGCGCTGGGCCACGGACACAACCCGCGGGTCGGTGGTGTAGACGCCATCCACATCGGTGTAGATCTGGCACTCGTCAGCCTTCAGGGCTGCCGCCAGGGCCACGCCGGTGGTGTCGGAGCCGCCACGACCGAGGGTGGTGATGTTGCCGTGCTCGTCGACGCCCTGGAAACCGGCGACAACCACCACACGACCGGCCTTCAGGTCAGCGCGAATCTTCTGGTCATCAATCTGCAGGATGCGTGCTTTAGTGTGCGCGCTATCCGTAAGAATGCGGACCTGGTTGCCAGTGTAGGACACCGCCGGCACCCCACGCTTGTTCAGCGCCATGGCCAGCAACGCGATGGTCACCTGCTCACCAGTGGAAATGATCACGTCCAGCTCACGGGGAACCGGTTGCTGATCGCCACTGATTTGCTTGGCCAGATCGATCAGGCGATTGGTCTCGCCGCTCATGGCCGACAGCACCACCACCAGGTCATCGCCGGCATCGCGGAATTTCTTAACCTTGTCGGCGACCTGCTCGATTCTTTCGACAGAGCCGACCGAGGTGCCTCCAAATTTCTGTACGATCAAAGCCATTTCTAAGCCGCCTCAGCCCGTAAAGGGGCGCCTGTTATTCAATCAACCCGCACTGACTGAGCCCGCGACTAGACCACGGGCTCATTAACAGCGTCTTAAATACCTGCCTCGACAAACGGCACGGTCAGGGCCAGGGCCGCGTCCAGGGCGCCGGCGTCAACACCACCGCCTTGCGCCATGTCCGGACGACCACCGCCCTTCCCGCCCACTGCCGCAGCGGCCTGCTTCATCAAATCACCGGCCTTGAGTTGGCCAGTCAGGTCTTTGGTTACACCGGCAACCAGAACGACCTTCTCCTCATGGACACTGCCGAGCAGGATCACTGCGCGGCCGAGCTTGTTCTTCAACTGATCGACCAAGGCCAACAGCGCCTTGCCGTCCTGACCGTCCAGGCGCACGGCCAGCACTTTCACACCCTTGACGTCCAGGGCGGAAGCCGACAGATCGTCGCCCGCCGCGCTGGCCGCCTTGGCCTGCAACTGCTCCAGCTGTTTCTCCAGCTGACGGTTACGCTCCAGTACGCCGGAGAGCTTGTCGATCAGGTTGTCGCGGCTGCCCTTGACCAGGCCGGCCGCTTCCTTGAGTTGTTCTTCTGCCGCATTGAGGTAAGCCAGGGCCGCAGCACCGGTGATCGCTTCAATACGACGCACGCCGGAAGCCACACCGCCTTCGCTGATGATCTTCAGCAGGCCGATGTCGCCGGTACGGCTGGCGTGGATACCGCCACACAGCTCCACCGAGAAGCTGCCGCCCATGCTCAGTACGCGCACTTCGTCGCCGTACTTCTCGCCGAACAGCGCCATGGCGCCTTTTTGCTTGGCGGTCTCGATGTCGGTTTCTTCGGTTTCCACCGGAGTGTTCTTGCGAATCTCGGCGTTGACGATGTCTTCCAGGGCCTTCAACTGCTCAGGCTTGATCGCCTCGAAATGACTGAAGTCAAAACGCAGGCGCTGGCTATCGACCAACGAACCCTTCTGTTGCACATGCTCACCCAGCACCTGACGCAACGCAGCGTGCAGCAAGTGAGTGGCAGAATGGTTCAAAGCAGTTGCATGCCGTACGTCGGCATCTACCTGAGTGTCCACCGGCGCGCCGACGGTCAGGTTACCCAGCACCAGCACGCCGTGATGCAGGAAAGCACCGCCGGTCTTGGTGGTGTCGCGCACTTCAAAGCGACCGGACGTCGAGCTCAGGAAACCGCAGTCACCCACCTGGCCACCGGATTCAGCGTAGAACGGGGTCTGATCGAGGACTACAACGCCCTCATCACCTTCGTTCAGCACGTCCACCGACTTGCCGTCCTTATAGATAGCCACGATCTTGGCCGAGCCAACGGTGGCCTCATAACCAATGAACGAAGTCGCTACATC
Organism: Pseudomonas sp. MWU16-30323; assembly: GCF_020515595.1. NCBI lineage: Bacteria > Pseudomonadati > Pseudomonadota > Gammaproteobacteria > Pseudomonadales > Pseudomonadaceae > Pseudomonas > Pseudomonas sp. MWU16-30323. The sequence continues at coordinate 26,163 of NZ_JAIWYM010000031.1, read as the reverse complement.
AACCTTTACCAAGGTGTTGTAGTCCAGGCCAAAGGAGCTGGCGGAACGGGCACGCACACGCTGGGCTTCCATCTCACGCTCAAACCCGGCTTCGTCGATGGTCAGCTCGCGTTCGCGGGCGATGTCAGCGGTCAGGTCCATCGGGAAACCGTAGGTGTCGTACAGCTTGAACACCACGTCGCCCGGCACCACGGTGCCTTTGAGCTCAGCCAGGTCCTGCTCGAGGATCTTCAGGCCGTGCTCCAGGGTCTTGGAGAACTGCTCTTCTTCAGCCTTGAGCACGCGCTCGATGTTGGCTTGCTGCTGCTTGAGTTCCGGGAAGGCATCGCCCATCTCGGCCACCAGCGCGGCAACGATCTTGTAGAAGAAGCTGCCGGTGGCGCCCAGCTTGTTACCGTGACGGCAGGCGCGACGGATGATGCGGCGCAGCACATAGCCACGGCCTTCGTTCGACGGCAGCACGCCGTCGGCGATCAGGAAGCCGCAGGAGCGGATGTGGTCCGACACCACCTTGAGGGACGACTGATTGTCGTTGGCACAGCCAATGGCCGCGGCCGAAGCGCTCAGCAAGTTGGTGAACAGATCGATCTCGTAGTTGGAGTGAACGTGCTGCATCACCGCACTGATCCGCTCCAGGCCCATGCCGGTGTCCACCGACGGCGCTGGCAACGGATGCAACACGCCATCGGCGGTGCGGTTGAACTGCATGAACACGTTGTTCCAGATTTCGATGTAGCGGTCGCCGTCTTCTTCCGGCGAGCCCGGTGGGCCGCCCCAGATGTCGGCGCCGTGATCGTAGAAAATCTCGGTGCACGGGCCGCACGGGCCAGTGTCGCCCATGGTCCAGAAGTTGTCGGAGGCGTAAGGCGCGCCCTTGTTGTCGCCGATGCGAATCATGCGCTCGACCGGCACACCGATCTGCTGGGTCCAGATGTCGTAGGCTTCGTCATCGGTGGCGTAGACGGTGACCCAGAGTTTTTCCTTCGGCAGCTTCAGCACGCCGGTCAGGAAGGTCCAGGCGAAGGTGATCGCATCTTTCTTGAAATAGTCGCCGAAGCTGAAGTTACCCAGCATCTCGAAGAATGTGTGGTGGCGGGCGGTGTAGCCCACGTTTTCCAGGTCGCTGTTCTTGCCGCCGGCGCGTACGCACTTCTGGCTGCTGGTGGCGCGGGTGTAGGCGCGCTTTTCCTGGCCCAGGAAGCAGTCCTTGAACTGGTTCATCCCCGCGTTAGTGAACAGCAGGGTTGGGTCATTGCCTGGGATCAAGGAGCTGGAGGCGACACGGGTGTGACCTTGCTCTTCGAAGAAGCGAAGGAAGGCTTCACGGATTTCTGCGCTTTTCATTAGGTTCTTCCACGGAGGCTGCGGCCAAAGGCCAGTGCTAAACGTCATCAGACGGAGCGACGGCAAAGGGCCGCATTATATCGGCCCTTTGCCCGTGGTACAGCGTGTTTATGTGATAGAAACAGTCAATTAGACGGTCTGCACTGTCATTTCCGGGAAAACTCGACAAATGTCGCGAGCACTTGCTCGATCTGTGCCCGGCTGACGTCCAGGTGAGTGACCATGCGCAGACGCGGCGCGGCGCTCAACTTGATCCCGCGCTCGGCAGCAAACGCCTTCAAGGCCTGGGCCCGATCACCGATATCCACGTAGACCATATTGGTCTGCACCGGCTCCACCGTATAACCCGCCTTGCGCAGCTCATCCCCCAGCCATTGGGCGTTGGCGTGGTCGTCGGCCAGGCGCTGCACCTGGTGATCCAGGGCGTACAGCCCCGCCGCCGCCAGCGAACCGGCCTGACGCATGCCGCCCCCGACCATTTTGCGCAAACGGCGGGCCTTGGCGATCAATGCCGTGGAGCCGCACAACACCGAGCCGATCGGCGCGCCCAGGCCTTTGGACAGGCACACCGACACCGAATCGAAGTGCCGGGCAATCTCCCGCGCATCCACACCCAGCTTGACCGCCGCGTTGTAGAGCCGCGCGCCGTCCAGGTGCAAGGCCAAGCCGTGCTCCCGGGTAAACGCCCGCGCGGCCGCCAGGTACTCAAGGGGCAAGACTTTGCCCTGCATGGTGTTTTCCAGCGCCAGCAGGCGGGTGCGGGCGAAGTGGAAGTCGTCCGGCTTGATCGCCGCCAGCACGTGCTCAAGGTTCAGGGAACCGTCGGCCTGCACTTCCAGGGGTTGCGGCTGGATCGAGCCGAGAACCGCCGCGCCGCCGCCTTCGTATTTGTAGGTGTGGGCCTGCTGGCCGACGATGTATTCCTCGCCACGCTCACAGTGCGCCATCAACGCCAGCAGGTTGCTCATGGTGCCGGTGGGCACGAACAACGCGGCGGCAAAACCCAGGCGCTTGGCCAGTTCGGCTTCCAGGCGATTGACGCTCGGGTCTTCGCCGTAGACGTCGTCGCCACTGGCGGCCGTTGCCATCGCCTCGAGCATGCCTGGGGTCGGTTGGGTCACTGTGTCGCTGCGCAGGTCAATCACGGTCATCAAACTAGCCTCTAGCGGATTGGAGCGTTTCTTGTATTAACGATTACTGCGGGCAAACCCGCGGAATATCAAGCCCCGTGCTTGCACAATCGAATACCCACCAAACAAACCGATATAGGTTATCGATAAACCAACCGTGCAGTTTCTGAAAAACCATGATAAAAACTCTCCGCCGCCAGGGTTCTGGCGGCAACGTTCTCAGGGCGGGGTGTAATTCCCCACCGGCGGTAATTGCACGCAATGTGCATAGCCCGCGAGCGCTTGGCGCCTCGAACTGCCTCGGCAGGACGGCGACAAGGTCAGCAGACCCGGTGTGATCCCGGGGCCGACGGTCATAGTCCGGATGAAGAGAGAACGGGATTGGCACCTAAGGGCCGCGCTGACGTCATGGTTACATGAGCCCGCTGTGCGTACCCTTAAATCCCATTCGATTCATAACGCCCTGTTTTTTTCTTAAACAGGAGTCAGAACATGCAACCCACCGCAATCGACAGCAAAAGCAAAAACCATCACGGCGAGCGCGTCGCGTTTATCCAGGCCTGCTGGCACAAGGATATTGTCGATCAGAGCCGTAAAGGTTTCCTCGCCGAAATGATCGCCCAGGGCTACCAGGAATCGGACATCGATTTCTTCGAAGTCGGCGGCGCCTTTGAATTACCCCTGCACGCCAAGCTGCTGGCCAAGTCCGGCCGTTATGCCGGTATCGTCGCGGCCGCCCTGGTGGTGGACGGCGGGATCTACCGTCACGAGTTCGTGGCCCAGTCCGTGGTCAGCGGCCTGATGCAGGTCCAGTTGGAAACCGAAGTGCCGGTGTTCTCGGTATCCCTGACCCCGCACCACTTCCACGCGGGCAGCGAGCACCACACGTTCTTTTATGAGCACTTCGTGCACAAGGGCCAGGAAGCGGCACGCACCTGCGCCGACACCCTGCACAAGGTTCGCGCACTGCGTCGCAATGAGCCACGGGCGGTAGCGGTTTAAGCAACACCACCAAGCAAATGTGGGAGCGGGCTTGCTCGCGAAAGCGGAGTGTCAGTCAATACATGTCTGACTGATACACCGCCTTCGCGAGCAAGCCCGCTCCCACATTTGACCGAGTCAGTCTCGGGTTTCAGGCCAGGCCAGCATCCGTGGTCGGCACAATCAATATCCCTGCGCGCAAGCCATTCTTGACCTTCGGGTTCGGGAAGATGATGCGTGCGCCCTCCTCCTCGATCACCCAGCGGGTCTTGGCAATGTCCTCGGCCAGCAGGTAACCCTTCTCCAACTCCGAAAAGTTTTCCACGTCCGCCGGCAAATGCAGGACGAAGGTATCGCTGTGCTTGATCACTTCCCGGGAGACGCTGAACAGCTTCAAGCCGTCCAGGCTCTCGGTGACCGGCTCGTTGCCTTCGATGATCTGCTTGAGGCGGGTTTCCAGGCGCGATACGTCCACGCCCTGGTTCTGCCCGAACGGCCGGGCCTTGCCCAGCTCCAGGGTGAAGGACTCGGCCTCAAGCTGCTCGTAGGTAAACGCGGTGAAGGTGATCGAGGTCTTGTTCTGCAGCAGCACCGCTTCCATGCCGGCGGCTCGCAGGCGCGCCAGTTCACGGCGTGAATGCTGACGACCGTCTTTCCAGGGATAGAGCGCGAACTGCTCGATCTTCGAGCCACGGATGGCGGTGTGCAGGTCGTAGTGCAAACGGCTACGCCCCGGCACACTGAAGAAGGTGCGGGCCAACTGCTCAAGCTCGGCGGCGCGCATGGCTTCAGGGCCGATGTTTTGCTCGTGACGGCCGTTGAACAGCCGGTTGACGTCCAGTTCGAGATAACGCTCGCCGCGGCGCATGGCCTCGGGGTTACCGAACAGGAACAGAATACGGGTACGGGGCTTGATCTCCCCGCGGGCAATGCCATGCAGCAAGCGGTCGGCCAATTCGATCGGCGCGGTTTCATTGCCATGGATGCCGGACGACAACAGCAGGTCGCCGCCGTTGTCCCGCGCCTCAGGAGGCCGCACTTCCAGCGCGCCCTCACTGAGCCAGCGCAGTTGCACGCCATCGACAGTCAGTTGAATTTTTTGCGCCGGTTCGCGACCGGCGAGGGTCAGTTCAAGCAGTTTGCCGAGGGCGAGCATAAGCAGCTTCCTTAGTGGTTGCAGCCAGGACCGTGGACGTGATCGTCGTCATCACCTTCAACGTCGGCCGGTTCCATTTCCAGTTGCAGGCTCATCAGGTTGGTGGCCAATGGGCGCATCAGCAGGTTGGCGTATTCCGCGTCACCCTCTTCCACGTCCACGCCGATCAGCAGTTGGCCACGGCCGTCGTGCTGGATCCAGATCTCCTTGCCCTGCCACACCACGGCGACGCGGGTGCAGGAGGTTTCCAGCTGGGTGCCGTCGGTGTCTTCAAGGATCAGTTTCAGGGTGTCGGTGGTCATAAATAGTTCTCAGCCGTGCGGCGTTAATTGATCTGGAAAGGATAAACCGAGCCCAGTTTAAGGATTTGCGTCAGTTCATCCAGTGCCGTCCGGCACTCAAGCAGCAATTGCGGGTCAGCCAGGTCAGTTTCCCGCAGGCTGTCGCGGTAGTGCTTGTCGACCCATTGGGTCAGCGTGTCGTACAACGGCGCCGTCATGATAACCCCTGGGTTGACCGCCGCCAGTTCGGTTTCATTCAGCGCGACGCGCAAGCGCAGGCACGCCGGGCCACCGCCGTTCTGCATGCTTTGCTTGAGGTCGAAGACTTTGACTTCGCGGATCAGCCCGCCCGAGGACGTCAGGCCTTGCAGGTACTGCCAGACGCGTTCGTTGGCCCGGCATTCTTCCGGCACGATCAGCAGCATCGAACCGTCGGCGCGGCTCAGCAACTGGCTGTTGAACAGGTAGGAACGCACCGCATCTTCAACGCCGACCTGGGCACGGGGCACGCAGATCGACTGGAAATTGCCACCGAGCTGGCCGAGTTTGCCCTGCAACTCGCCGAGCATCTGTTCGGTGTTGAGGAACGCATCCTCGTGATAGAACAGCACCTCGCCATTGCCCACCGCGATCACGTCGTTGTGGAACACACCGGCATCGATCACCGCCGGGTTCTGCTGGGCGTAGACCACGCCGTCATCCCGCAGGCCGTGCAGGCGCGCGACCGCCTGGGAGGCTTCGAGGGTCTGGCGCGCCGGGTACTTTTGCGGCGCCGGGTAGCGGGTGTCGAACGCACTGCGACCGAACACGAAAAACTCTACGCCCGCCTCGCCATAGTCGCGGCAGAAACGCGTGTGGTTGGCCGCACCTTCGTCACCGAACTGCGCCACCGCCGGTAATGCGGCGTGGTGAGCGAAGTGCTTCTGATCAGCGAACATCGCCCCCAGCACGCGGCTGGTGGTCGGGTGCTCGATGCTGCGGTGGTATTTGCAGTTGAGGTTGGCGGCAGTGAAATGCACGCGGCCATCGGCTGTGTCTGCGCTTGGGCTGACGGTGGCGGCGTTGGCCACCCACATGCTCGACGCCGAGCAACTGGCAACCAACAACGGCATGGCTTGTTTGGCGGCTTGCTGGATGACCTGAGCGTCGGTGCCGGCAAAACCGAGGCTGCGCAAGGCGGCCACATCCGGACGTTCCTGGGGCGCCAGCACACCTTGCACAAAGCCCATTTCCATCAGCGCTTTCATCTTCGCCAGGCCTTGCAGCGCCGCTTCCTTCGGGTTGGAGGACTGCTGGCTGTTGCTCTGGGACGCGACGTTGCCGTAGGACAAACCGCCGTAGTTATGGGTCGGCCCCACGAGACCGTCAAAATTGACTTCACAGGATTTCATCGGCGAGGCTCCACGAACATCTGTATTTTTATAGGCATCAAGTGCAGATCTGTATCTGTTAACCCGATCAAGTGTGGGAGCTGGCTTGCCTGCGATGCGGGCAACTCGGTCATGCAGATACACCGAGGTGATGCCATCGCAGGCAAGCCAGCTCCCACATTAGATCAGTGTCACTTTCACTTAAGCGTTACGCCTGGGGTCAGCGACGCAGGCAACACCAGGCTCGGGGTCTCAAGGGAGGCCACCGGGTACGCACAATAATCCGCCGCGTAATAGGCGCTGGCGCGATGGTTGCCCGACGCCCCTACCCCACCAAATGGCGCGCTGCTCGCGGCACCCGTCAGTTGCTTGTTCCAGTTGACGATCCCGGCACGACTCTCCAGCCAGAACTGCTGGTAACGCGCTTCGGAATCCGACAACAACCCGGCCGCCAAGCCGTATTGGGTGTTGTTGGCCTCGGCAATCGCCGCCTCGAAATCGGTGTAGCGGATCACTTGCAGCAGCGGGCCGAACAGCTCTTCATCAGCGCGATCGGTGACCTCGGTCACATCGATAATCCCCGGTGTCAGCAACGCTGCCTGGGCCTGGGGTTGGGTCATTTCCAACAGCGCCACGGCGCCATTGGCCAGCAGCAATTCCTGGGCATCCATCAACGCCTTGGCGGCACCGAGGGAAATCACCGAGCCCATGAACGGCGCCGGTTGTTGGTCAAACGCGCCGACTTCAATGGTCGAACTCACTGCCACCAGGCGCGCGAGCAACGCATCGCCCCAGGCGCCTTGCGGCACCAGCAGGCGACGGGCACAGGTGCAACGCTGGCCGGCCGAGATAAACGCCGACTGGATAATGGTGTACACCGCCGCGTCCACATCGGCCACTTCGTCCACCACCAGCGGGTTGTTGCCGCCCATTTCCAGCGCAAGTATCTTGTCCGGGCGCCCGGCGAATTGCTGGTGCAGATGGTTGCCGGTGCGGCTGGAGCCGGTGAAGAACAGACCGTCGATGCCCGGGTTGGCCGCCAGGGCGATCCCGGTTTCCCGCGCGCCTTGCAGCAGGTTCAACACGCCCGCCGGCAGACCGGCGTCGATCCAGCATTGCACGGTCAGCTCGGCGACTTTCGGGGTCAGTTCGCTCGGCTTGAACAGTACGCTGTTACCCGCCAGCAAGGCCGGCACAATGTGGCCGTTAGGCAGGTGACCCGGGAAGTTGTAAGGGCCAAACACCGCCACCACACCGTGGGGCTTGTGGCGCAATACGGCGGTGGCGTCGCCCAGTGGGCCGCTCTTCTCGCCGGTACGTTCGCGGTAGCTTTGCACCGAGATCGCCACCTTGTTGACCATGCTGGTGACTTCGGTCGCCGATTCCCACAAAGGCTTGCCGGTTTCCTCACCGATGCAGCGGGCGAGTTCGTCGGCACGGCTTTTCAGGTTGGCGGCGAAGGCTTCCAGCACGCTCAGGCGCTCTTCCAGGGAGCGCTTGGCCCAGGCTGGAAATGCCTGGCGTGCGGCCTGAACGGCGGATTCGACCTGCTCGGCAGTCGCGCTGTTACCCGACCACACCACCTGCTGGGTCACCGGGTTCAGGGATTCAACGACTTCACCCTGGCCAGCCAACCAGCTACCTGCGATATACAACGAATTCATTATTTCGACTCCCGGGCAGCGGACAACGGTACGGCACGCACTTGATCACCGGCGATCAGTTGCAGGCGCTTGGCAGTCTGTTGATCGACCACCAGGGTGCCCGCAGCCAACCGCGCCGGTGCGGCGGTAATGCGGCAATCTTCGCGTTTACGGTTATGGATCAGGAACGGCGTGGCGTCGTCGCCCGGCGTGCCAATCGCCAGCACCAGCGCTTCGCTGTCGCGCACGGCGCGGATCTTGGTGGTTTCACATTCCACCGCCGGGCCCGCGTCGAAGATGTCGACGTAGCCCTGGTAGCTGAAACCTTCGCTCTTGAGCATGCTCAGGGCCGGCTCGGTGTCGGTGTGGACCTTGCCGATCACGTTGCGCGCGTCTTCAGACAGGAAGCAGGTGTACAACGGAAACTTCGGCATCAGCTCGGCGATAAACGCCTTGTTGCCCACGCCGGTGAGGTAGTCGGCCTGGCTGAACTCCATCTTGAAGAAGTGCCGACCCAGGCTTTCCCAGAACGGCGAGCGCCCGGCTTCGTCGGACATGCCGCGCATCTCGGCGATGATCTTGTTGCCGAACAACTGCGGGAATTCGGCGATAAACAGCATGCGCGCCTTGGCCAGCATGCGACCGTTAAGGCCGTTGCGGTAATCGGCGTGCAGGAACAACGAGCACAACTCGGAGTTGCCGGTCAGGTCGTTGGCCAGGAACAGCGTCGGGATTTCACGGTAAATGTTCAGCTCCTGGGAGGCGCTGACCGTCAGGCCGACCCGGAAGTTGTACCAGGGCTCGCGCAGGCCGACGGCACCGGCGATGGCGGAAATTCCCACCACGCGGCCTTCGTCGTTTTCCAGCACGAACAGGTAGTCCGCATCACCACGCCCGGCTTCGCCGCGAAAGGTCTTTTCAGCCCAGCCGACCCGATGGGTCAGGCGCTCTTCGTTGGCCGGCAAGGTGGTGAGGCCGGTGCCGGTGCTGCGCGCCAGATCAATCAGGGCCGGTAAATCGCTGCTGCGTACGGGACGAACGATCATGCTATCTCCTCAAACGGGCCGCCTTGCAGGCCACCCGCGAAACTCATTCTTAAACCGCTACCAGTCGAACGCTGGCACCCTCGCCGACGCCCAGGGCTTCGGCGGTTTCCAGGTCCAGGGTCACTGGCTTGCCCGGTGCGTAGTCCAGTTCCAGCATCACCGCGCGGTAATCCTGCAACTGGCCGTTGCTCACCAGGTACTGGCGGCCGATACCCTTGACCATCTCACCGATCTTCACCGGCACCACACGGCTCTGGGCGATCGAGCGAATGCCCGAGACCCGTGCATGCAGGGTTGGGCCGCCGTCGAAGATGTCGATGTAATGGTCAGTCTCGAAGCCTTCGCGCATCAGGATGTCGAAGGTGATCTGCGCCCGCGGGTGCACCTGGCCCATGGCTTCCTGGGCGGCGTCCGGTAGCAGCGGCACGTAGATCGGGTAATGCGGCATCAGTTCGGCAAGGAAGGTTCGGCTCTTCAACCCGCACAGGCGCTCGGCGGCGGCGTAGTTGAGGTCGAAGAAGTTGCGGCCGATGGCGTCCCAGAACGGCGAATCACCGTTCTCGTCGCTGTAGCCCACAATCTCGGTCACCACCGAATCCGCGAAGCGCTCCGGGTGACCGGCCACGAACAACAGGCGGCCACGGGAGTTGAGTTCCGACCACGGCGAGCCTACCAGTTCCGGCACCACGTAGAAGCTGGTCAGCAGGCTGTTGCCGGTGAGGTCATGGCACTGCGAGAGCACGTGGATCTTGTTGTGGATCTTCAGCTCGCGGGACGCGTGCACAAAGGTCTCGTTACGGAAGCTGTAGAACGGTTCCGAGTAGCCCGCCGAAGCGACGATGGCCGAGCAGCCCACCAGCTTGCCGGCGTCGGTGTCTTCAAGCACGAAGAAATAGCTTTCTTCGCCGTTGAAGCTGACCTCGGCGGCGAAGGACGCTTCGCTCGCGGCGATCTTGTCGCTCAGGCGTTCGACATCATCCGGCAAGGAAGTGACACCAATCGGGCTGTCCGCAGCCAGACGCTGTACCTCGCCCAGATCAGCCATTTGCGCGGGGCGCATCACCAGCATGGTGTCACTCCTTAACTCGAAAAACTCACAGGAAAAAATGCCGGACACGATCTTGAAATCAGTGAGGTCAAGTGTGGGAGCGGGCTTGCTCGCGAAAGCGGTGTGTTATTCAACATTTCAGGTGACTGAGCCACTGCATTCGCGAGCAAGCCCGCTCCCACATTTGATCTTCACAGCTTCAACTAAAGAGTCCGGCATACAAAATTTGTGTTGGATACCCGACTCGCCGGGCACCCAACGGTCTATCAGGCTTGCGTCAACTTTTTAACAGCACGTTCGAAGCGGTCCAGGCCTTCCTGGATATCGGCATCTTCCACCACCAGGCTCGGGGCGAAGCGCACCACATCCGGGCCGGCTTGCAGGATCATCAGGCCTTCACGCTCAGCGGCGTTGAAGATGTCCTTGGCCTTGCCTTTCCAGGCATCGCTCAGCACGCAACCGAGCAGCAGGCCCAGGCCACGCACTTCGGTGAAGATGCCGTATTGCTGGCCGATCTTCTCAAGACGGGAGACGAACAGGTCGTGCTTGGCGTTAACACCCGCCAGTACTTCCGGCGTGTTGATCACGTCGATCACCGCTTCCGCCACCGCGCACGCCAGCGGGTTGCCGCCGTAGGTGGTGCCGTGGGTGCCGACCACCAAATGCTTGGCCAGGTCTTCGCGGGTCAGCATGGCTGCGATCGGGAAACCGCCGCCCAGGCTCTTGGCGCTGGTGAGGATGTCGGGCACGACGCCGTAATGCTGATAGGCGAACAACTCGCCACTGCGGCCCATGCCGGTTTGCACTTCGTCGAACACCAGCAGCGCGTTGTTCGCGTCGCACAGGTCGCGGGCACCTTGCAGGTACGAAAGTTCTGCCGGCAATACGCCGCCTTCGCCCTGGATCGGCTCCAGCACCACGGCGCAGGTCTTGTCCGAAATGGCCGCTTTCAGCGCATCCAGATCGTTGTAAGGCACGTGGGTGATGCCGACGATCTTCGGACCGAAGCCGTCGGAATACTTCGACTGGCCACCCACGTTCACGGTGAACAGGGTACGGCCGTGGAAGCTGTTCAGCGCGGCGATGATTTCGTATTTCTCGGTGCCAAAGCGGTCGAACGCGACGCGACGGGCCAGCTTGAAGGCGGCCTCGTTGGCTTCGGCGCCGGAGTTGCAGAAGAACACACGCTCGGCAAACGTGGCGTCGATCAGCTTGTGGGCCAGGCGCAGCGCCGGCTCATTGGTGAAGACGTTGGACACGTGCCACAGCTTGTTGGCCTGTTCGGTCAGTGCACCGACCAGCGCCGGGTGGGCGTGGCCCAATACATTGACCGCGATGCCGCCGGCAAAGTCGATCAGCTCTCGGCCCGCCTGGTCCCATACGCGGGAACCTGCGCCACGCACGGGGATGAAAGCGGCAGGTGCGTAGTTGGGAACCATGACCTGGTCGAAATCGGCACGTTGCACCGGGGCTTGCTCAACGGACATCGGAGTCTCCTGAAGAGGAACGCCTGCCTGAAACTGGCGGGCGATGCAGGGATTGTAAGGACAGTTTTCAGCGCGGCCTTGCCGCCAAGCGACAACTTCTTATAGCGCCAACCCGCGATTTTCGCGGGTTTACGCCAATGCGACAAATAGCATCGCAATGGCGCAGTTTAAACCGCGCGGCCCTCTGTGCGGCAGGGGCACGCGCAATTGATTTATGCGCAACTATCTACTGCCAATCCCCCTCGCCGCCCTGTTGTGCTGTCGGCTTACTCCGCGCAACAGGAAAAGCGCCATGCCCGACACCTTGAACCCTGCCGATGCCCAGCATCCGGACAGCCATTATCAACCACTGCAACAGGCTATCGCGCCTTGGCTGCTGGCCGCCACGGCCGCCCGGCGCGAGGCCTTGAACGCCAGTTCGCCCCATGTCAAACCCTGGTACCGCAGCACCACGGCCGAGCAACGCCAGCAATGGCGCGCGCTCAACGCCAGCCACTGGCATGCACAAAACCAGGTCGATCAACGCCTGGCGGCGCTGCAGGATGTGCAGGCGTTCGCCGAGCCGTTACTGAAAGCTACCCTGAAAGATCAGTTCGGGTTGGAGCTGAACGTGAAGACCACGTTCCTGCGCCTGTACATCCCGGCCACCATCCCCTGGTTCCCGATCAAGAGCGGCGCCGCACGCACCTGGACCCTGTCGTTGCTGGAGGCGGCGCTGCATAACTTCGAAGCCGACGAGCGCTTTGAAGCGTCCTCCGACTACATCAACCAACCCGACGCCCAAGGCCAGTCAACGCCGCTGCCCGGCATCCAGGCCACACTACCGATCCAGCGCTTCACCCAGCTGTGCCGCACGCTGGATATCGGCGCCCGCTACCAGCGCTACCTCGAAGAGAACCTGGGCCTGAGCGACGCCGTCGTTGCTGCCGTGCTCCAGACGCAGGTCAGCGCCAGCCAACGGGCCGCCCTGGACACCGCGCTGCAACTGGCGTTGATGAAAAACGATATCCCCCCCGCCGCGCACCAGGCGCTGCAACGGTTGCTCGACGGCCAACCCGGCGCGAGCCTGGGCGGCAAACCGCTGCGTGGCCATGACGTGCGGATGATGAACGCCCAACTGACCGGTCCCGTGCTGTTCGCGCCGGACCTTGAACGCCAGCAGGCCATCGTCCCGGTGATCGCTTACGTGCCGGACGACCCCGAGCATCCGATCAAGTACTACCCTTCCAGCGCCGCGTTCATGACAGAACTGACCCGGCAACTGCGCAGCCACGACTATCAGCAATTTTTCAGCCGCTTCGTAAACCACGAGGATCGCGGGCATTTTTTCGCCAACCTCAACAGCCGCCTGAGCCACATCACCTGGCACCCTCATACGCCCGGCGACCCGCTGCCCAGTTGGCGCGACACCCCCAGGGACCGCCCCAACCTGCAGCTCAGCGCCGTGGCGATCCCCGGCGCACTGGCCAACCATCGCTACCAACGGGCGCTCGACAAAATCCTCAATGACGCTAAAGTGATCGCCGTGTCCACCGCCCGCGTCGACCAGAAAGCCCGCTGGGCGCTGTGGGATTCATTGCAGCAGATCGCCTCGACCCTGCTCAACATCGCCGCGATGGTGGTCGCGCCCTTCGTGCCGGTACTGGGGGAAGCGATGCTGGCTTATATGGCCTACCAGTTGCTGGATGAAACCTTCGAAGGGGTGGTTGATTGGGCGCAGGGCCGCACCCGCGAGGCGTTCGAGCACCTGATGGGCACGGTACAGGCGCTGATTCAACTGGGCACTTTCGGGGCCGGCGGTACGATTGCCGCCAGCGAACTTCGGGCACTGATGGCGCCCTCCGCGAAAACCTTTATCGACGGCTTCAAGCCAGTCCCGATGGCTGACGGCAAAACCCGGTATTGGCAGCCCGACCTGCGCCCCTACCAACGCCAGGCAGCCCTGCCGGAGCAGTCAAAAGCGGATGAGCAAGGCATCTACCACCATCAGGACCAGGCCGTGATCACGGTCGACCGGCAGCCGTTCACCCTGAATAAGGCGCCCGGTCGCGAGCACTACAGCTTGCTTCACCCCACCCGCCCCGAGGCCTACCAGCCACGGGTCTGGCATAACGGCACGGGGGCCTGGCATACCGAGCTGGACCAACCGTTGTATTGGGACGCCACCACCTTGATGCGCCGCCTCGGCCACAGCATGGAGGGCTTCAGCCCGACACGGCTGGAACAGATCCGCAGCGTCAGCCATATCCCGGAAAACACCCTGCGCCAGTTGCATGTACAGCGCCAGCCCACCCCGGCCGTGCTGGCCGATACCGTGCAGCGCTTTCGGATTGATGAGGAGCTGGCGACCTTTATCCGCCAGATGAACAGCGACGACCCGGGCCAATACGGCAAGGCCGATGCCCTTACCCAATTGCAGTTGCTTGGCCGCCCCGACCTGTGGCCCGACACCAAGGCCCTGCAAGTGGTCGATAGCCAGGGCCAGGTCTTTTGGCAATACGCCAGCCAGGACGCGCTGCCGGCGGTGCGCATCAGCCAGGCCCAACTGAACAATGGCGAACTGCTGGAGACTGCCCTGCGGGCATTGGAGGAAGACGAAATCAAGCCGATGCTGGGGGAGGAATTCGGCCAGCCGCCCAAGGCGTTTGCGCCGCGGCTGCACACCCTGCGCAAAAAAATTGCGGCGGCGGCCCAGGCACGGCGCAGTAACCTGTTCGACACGCGCTATCAATCGCTCAACCGCCCGCAGACCGCTGATGGCCAGCGCCTGATGGACGAGCACAAGGCATTGCCGGGGTGCGTCGCCGATGAACTGACCCGCCAGGCCACGGCCCAGGAACGCCGCGAACTGAACGCTGGCAAACTGCCCAGGAGCCTGGAGGACCTGGCCCGCTGGACCGCCCAGGAAGTCCGCCTGAACCGCGCCTATGAAGGCCTGTACCTGGAATCGAGCGACAACCCCGACACCCGCACCCTGGCCCTGCATTCCCTGCCCAGGCTGCCCGGCTGGTCCGGCAGGGTGCGCCTGGAAGTGCATGAACATGCATTCAACGGCACCGTCAGCCAGCGCATCGGCACCGGCAACGGCAATGCCCTCAAGGTACTGGTGCACGAAGACGGCCTCTATCAGGCCTATGACAGCCAGGGCCGGCACCTGCATGGCGAAACCGACCTCTACACCGCCATCCTGCAAGCCCTGCCGGATACCGAGCGCAACCGGCTCAACCTGCACATCCGCCAAGGCACGCAGTTGCGCGAAGCCCTCAGCCAGGTGGCGCTGCCTCGCGACCGACTGCTGCCGGCCCTGGAGCACTTTCCGCGCCGGCGCCCCACCTCTGGCAAACAACCACGCCTGCTCGGCGGCATGGACGGCTACCCACTGCCCGACCATCCGGCACCTGTGCCAGGCACACCGCCGACCGTGCTGCAGCGCACCCAGGCGCTGTACCCCGGCTTCACTCACGCGCAGAACGTGGCGCTGCTGCGCCAGCTCAACCAATTGCCCGGCGGCGCCTTGCCAGGCCTGGCAGGGCTGGAGCAAGAGTACGCGCAGTTGGAGGCGCAACTGCTGCAGTGGCACATCCAGACACCTTACTTGCACCCGCAAACGGGTGTGCAATTGACGGTGCAAGCGTTCAGCGAACAATTGCAGAACCGCCTCGACCTGAGCAACGAAATCAAACGCTGCTGGCGCCGGGAAACCCCGATGGACACGCATTATGGCGATGAGCGTGACGGCTACATCCTGGCCAATGACAACCCGATCATGGGCCACCTGCCCCGCCTGGAGGCAGATTTCTCCCATGTCTCGGCCCTGTCACTGACAGGCGATGAGAGCACCCTGGGCGCCCACGCGTTCTGTGCCAGCTTTCGCAATGTGCGTCACCTGGGGTTGCGCAACATCCCCCTCGGTACGTTGCCCGAAGGGCTGGAGAGCATGCCGCGCCTGACCGAGCTGGTATTGAGCAACGCCAACATACGCCTGAGCGCCGAGAGCCTGGCAACCCTCACATCGCTGTCGCGCCTGGAATCCCTGGACCTTTATGCCAACCCGCTGGGCCTGGTGCCCAACGTCGAAGGAATGCCGGACCTGCGCTACCTCGACCTGGCGGCCACCGGCATCGAGCACTTGCCGGCGGGCGTACTCACCCGCCCGCACCTGCAAACCGCCGTGCTCAATAACAATCGCATTACCGCGTTGCCCGACGCGCTTTTCGCGCTGCCAGACCTGACCAGCGAAGCCTTCGACTTCGGGAACAATCCTTTCCCGGAAGCCGTGATCAACCGTATAAAAAGCCACTTTCAGCGCACAGGTGAACGCTGGGATGCCTCAGCTCCGAGCGTTGATATCGAGCGACTCAAGGCGCTGTACCCCACCTTTACCACCCCGGAATGCAACCGCTTCCTCTATGGCATGCCGGGTAGCCTGCAAGAGAGCCGGGTGGAATTGACGCGCATGGAAGCCGAGTACGAAAAACTCCAGGCGGACCTCGAGGAGTGGCGCATTGACGCCCCCCACCGACACCCGACCCAGAACACCCTCTTGAGCCAGCAGCAACGCGCTGAAGAACAGGCCAGGCGGTTTGGTTTCAAAAACCTGATGGAGCAGTGCTGGCGCCGGGAAACCCCGATCGATAGCTTCGACGACGGCCCCACCGCTGCCCACGAACTGCGCTATGAGGTGACCCTGCTGGGCGACCTGCCTGCGCTCACGGCCAATTTCGACCATGTGTCAATGCTCTCGCTTTACGCTCAAAACACCACGTCAAAGATAACCCCCTTCCTCGAGCGCTTCCGCCGACTGCGAAGCCTCTCCGTCCAGGGCTACCCGTTGGGCAACGTTCCGGAGCCGATCTTCCACATGCCTCGGCTCAAAGAACTGATCCTGCCCCAATGCACTCTCCGGCTGACGACCAGCACAGCGGAGCAGCTCGCCGGCCTTGAACAGCTGACCTACCTGGACCTGAGCGATAACCCGCTGGGCATCACACCGCGACTCACCAACATGCGGCACTTGAAGATCCTCGACCTGCAAAACACCGGCATCCGCCACGTGCCCCCCGGGCTGTTCAGCTTGCGCGAACTGACCATCGCAGACTTGAGCAACAACGCTATCCGCCATATCGGTACCGGCATTTTTGAAGTGCCTGCGGATATCTTCCACGCACTGGACTGGGGCGGTAACCCGCTGTCGCCGCAGAGCAGCTCCCTCCTCAGGCGCTATCGGCAACGCATGGGTGTGCAGGTAGAAAGTTAACCGCGCTCGGACGGCACCGACGACAACTCGAACGGGCTGCTGCTGCGCCGCTGGTTGCGGTCTTCACGAGGGGTGGCGCCAAAGAAGTTGCGGTAGGCGCTGGAGAAGTGCGGCCCCGAGGAGAAGCCGCAGGACAGGCCGATCTGGATGATCGACTTGCTGGTTTGCATGAGCATCTGGCGGGCCTTGTTCAGGCGCAGTTCCAGGTAGTACTGGCTGGGGACGCGATTGAGGTATTGCTTGAAGATCCGCTCGAGCTGTCGTCGGGATACGCACACATGCTGGGCGATTTCGTCGGTGGTCAGCGGCTCTTCGATGTTGGCTTCCATCAGCAACACCGCCTGGGTCAGCTTTGGATGGCTGGAGCCCAGGCGGTTTTGCAACGGAATGCGCTGGCGCTCGCCGCCTTCGCGGATGCGCTCTACCACCAGTTCTTCCGAGACGGCGCCGGCCAGCTCAGCGCCGTGGTCACGGGCCAGTACTGCCAGCAGCAGGTCGAGTACCGACATGCCACCGCAGGCGGTCAGGCGGTCACGGTCCCAGTCGAACAAATGACTGGTGGCGATGACCTTGGGGAAACGCTCGGCGAAATCGTCCTGCCAGCGCCAGTGCACGGCAGCGCGATAGCCGTCGAGCAGACCGAGTTGGGCCAGCGGGTACACGCCGGCCGACAGACCGCCAATCACGCAACCGGCGCGCACCAGTTGCTTGAGGGCGGTGCTGAGCTGGGAGGCGATGACGGTCGGTGGCTCATCTGCCAGCAGGAACAACTTTTGAAAGCCTTCCAGCTTGCCGGCCCAGGGTTCACCCGGCAGCTGCCAGGCACCGTCGATTGGCGGTTCGGCCTGCAAAAACGAGAGTTCGTACACCACGTCCGGATGCACCCGCTGAGCAACGCGCAAGGCCTCCTCAGCCAGCGCAAGCGTCAGTGCTTTAGTGCTGGGCCAAATCAGGAAACCAATTCGATGGGCAGTCATGGAGTGCTATCCGAAGCGAGTAACAGTAATGAAGACAAAGGCCAATGCTAGCCCGTAAACCGACACAAATCTCAAACCATATGGAGATCTAATGTGGGAGCTGGCTTGCCTGCGATGGCGGCGTGTCGGTGCCAGAGAGGCAAACTGACCCACCGCTATCGCAGGCAAGCCAGCTCCCACAGGGGATCGGGGCCAGCCTTAAAGCTGTGAAGCTTGCACTAATTCAGTGCATAAAAGCAGTCCTGATTACTTCAAGCTGCCGGAAAGAAACTGCTGCAAACGCTCCGACTGTGGGTTTACCAGCACTTCGCGCGGGTTGCCACGTTCTTCAACGATGCCTTTGTGCAGGAACACCAGTTGGTTGGAGACTTCACGGGCAAAGCCCATTTCGTGAGTCACCACCACCATGGTCCGGCCTTCCTGGGCCAGGTCCTGCATCACCTTGAGCACTTCGCCCACCAGCTCCGGGTCCAGCGCCGAGGTGGGTTCGTCGAACAGCATCACTTCAGGCTCCATCGCCAGGGCCCGGGCAATCGCCACGCGCTGCTGCTCGCCGCCAGACATGTGGCCAGGGAACGCATCCTTACGATGGCCCACACCCACTTTAGCCAGGTAGTGCTCGGCCTTTTCCCGGGCGTCTTTTTTCGACATGCCCAGCACGTGCACCGGCGCTTCCATGACGTTTTCCAACGCGGTCATGTGGGACCACAGGTTGAAGTGCTGGAACACCATCGACAGTCGCGAACGCATGCGTTGCAGCTGTTTCGGGTCCGCGGCCTTCATGGCGCCGTCTTTGTTGGCCACCAGTTTCAGCTCTTCGTTATTGAGCAGAATCTTGCCGGCGTGGGGTTGCTCCAGCAGGTTGATGCAGCGCAAAAAGGTACTTTTGCCCGAGCCACTGGACCCGATGATGCTGATCACATCACCGGCCGCGGCGGCCAGGGACACACCTTTGAGCACTTCATGACTGCCATAGCGTTTATGCAGGTCTTGGACTTCAAGTTTGTACATGCGGTCGGTTCTCACAAAAACAGTTGGTCAGTCGTTGAGCAAGCGCCCGTGCCGCAGCGCTTTGCGCCCCGCCACCTTGGCCAGCCAGAAACCCGCTTGGGCATAACGTAGCCGTTCAACGGCAAACAACACCCCAGGCGTGCCCGCGCAAACAATGCTCACGCGGTCGGACAAGGGATCGATCACTTCAAATATCGGGTCGCCGGTTTCCACCACATCCCCGGCTTTACGCAGGTAGCTGATCACGCCGGCGTGAGGCGCGAACAACAACTCGGTGCCTTCAAAGGGCAGGCCTTCACAGGGTTCGTGCTGCGGCGCGGGCCATTCACCACGGATCAGGCCTTGTTCGGCGAGGAACGCCAGGATGCCTTCGGCGTGGAAAATCGCTTCGTCACGGCCGGTATCGGCCTGGCCGCCCAACTCCAATGTCGTCGCCAGGCACGCCAATGGAATCTGCGCCTCGGGGAACGCCCGGGACAGCCGCAGCCACGGCAGCGAACAGGCTTCGTCAAACGAACTGCCGCCGGAATCTTCCGCCAGCAGGCCGACCTTCACATTCAGGTGCGCCGACAGCGAACGCCACTGCGGCCAGTGTTGCGGCAGCGCGTACATGTGCAGCGCGGCCTCGGCATCACAATGCAGGTCGAGGACCACGTCGGCGGTGCAGGCATGGCTCAGCAACACCCGCTGCATGCCTTGCAGCTGGCTGCTCGGCGCGGGCAAGGCGTTGAGCGCATCGGTCATGGCCTGGCGGATCATGCGCACGTTGGCGTGGGGATCATCCCCCAGCTTGCCATTGAGCAACTCGGCAACCGGCTCGCTCAACTCGACGAAATCACGGTTGAAATTCTTGCCGCTGCCGATCTCGAAACGGCCCTGGTGACTGCCTTGCAGCAACTGCCCCAGGCCCATCGGATTGGCGACGGGAACCAGCTCGATCACGCCGTTGAGGGCGCCTTGCTGTTCCAGTTCCGTCAGGCGCTTTTTCAGCTCCCAGGCGGCGCGCATGCCGGGCAATTCATCAGCGTGGAGGCTGGCCTGGATATAAGCCTTGCGCTCGCCGCTGCCGAAACGGAACACCGTCAGTTGGCGTTCGCAGCCCAGGTGACCCCAGGGCAACAGGTGATCGATACGTTCCATATCAATGCTTCCGTGGAGCCAGGTAGCTCAGCCAGCGGCCTTCGGCCAACTTGAACAGGCGCACCAGGATGAAGGTCAGGCACAGGTAGAACGCACCCGCCGTGATATAGGCTTCGAACGGCAAGTAGTACTGGGCGTTCACCGTGCGCGCGGCACCGGTGATGTCGATCAGGGTGACGATGGAGGCCAGGCTCGTGGTCTGCAGCATCATGATCACTTCGTTGCTGTACTGCGGCAGCGCCCGGCGCAGGGCCGATGGCAGCAGGATCCGGCGATACAGCTTGTAGCGCGACATGCCCATGGCCTTGGCCGCTTCGATCTCGCCATGGGGCGTAGCCTTGAGGCTGCCGGCGATGATTTCGGCGGTGTAGGCGCTGGTGTTCACGGCAAACGCCAGGCAGGCGCAGAAGGTCGCGCTGGACAGCAGCGGCCACAGGAAGCTTTCCCGCACCGCTTCGAACTGGGCCAGGCCGTAGTAGATCAAGAACAGCTGCACCAGCATCGGCGTGCCGCGAATCACATAGGTGTACAGCCAGGCCACACCGTTGACGATCGGCTGCTTGGACACGCGCATCAGGCCCAGGGGCAAGGCCGCGAGCAAGCCGAAGAACAGCGAAATGGCCAGCAGTTTCAGGGTGGTCAGCAAGCCGCCGAGGTACAGCGGCATGGCCTCCCAGATGACGTTGTAGTCGAAGATCATAGATCAGCCGCCTTTACGCCTACCGAGTAGCGCTTCTCAAGATGACGCAGGGCCAGCAACGACACGCTGGTGATCACCAGGTACATCGCCGCCACCGCGAGGAAGAAGGTAAAAGGTTCGCGGGTGGCGTCTGCCGCCTGCTTGGCCTTGAACATCATGTCTTGCAGGCCCACCACCGAAATCAGTGCGGTGGCCTTGGTCAGTACCAGCCAGTTGTTGGTAAACCCGGGGATCGCCAGCCGAATCATCTGCGGCACCATCACCCGGAAAAACACCTGGAACGGGCTCATGCCATACGCCAGGCCGGCTTCGGCCTGGCCCTTGGGAATGGCCATGAAGGCGCCACGGAAGGTTTCCGAAAGGTAGGCGCCAAAGATGAAACCCAGGGTGCCGATACCGGCGGCCAAGGGGTTCAAGTCAATGTAGTCGTTGTAGCCGAGCAACGGCGCAACGCGGTTAAGCAGGTCCTGACCGCCGTAGAAAATCAGCAGGATCAGCACCAGGTCGGGGATCCCGCGGATCACCGTGGAGTACAGGTCGCCCAGCCAGGCCAACCAGCGCACCGGCGAGAGGCGCAACGCGACCCCGATCAGACCCAGAACAATGGCCAAGGCCATGGACGACAAGGCGAGCTGAAGCGTCAACCATGCGCCATCGAGGATGACAGCCCCGTAGCCTTTCAACATGATTCAGGTCCTCGAAAAGGGGGATGAAAAAATGGCGCAAACTTCAGAGATCCTGGTGCTTGCGCCATTCTGGACAGACAGCTGCGACGGTTTACTTGGCTTCTGGGCCGTAAATGTCGAAGTTGAAGTACTTGTCCTGGATTGCCTTGTACTTGCCGTTGGCACGGATCGCGGCGATTGCAGCGTTGATGCGGTCCAGGTTTTCCTTGTCGCCTTTACGTACCGCGATGCCGATGCCGTCGCCGAAGTACTTGGCGTCGGTGAAAGCCGGGCCGGTGAACGCGTAGCCTTTACCGGCTGGCGTGTCGAGGAAGCCTTCCTGCAACAGGGTAGCGTCGGCCACGGTGCCATCAAGGCGACCGGCTTCTACGTCCAGGTAGATTTCGTTCTGCGAGCTGTAAGGAACAATGGTGGCGCCTTTGGGAGCCAGCACTTCCTTGGCGAAACGGTCGTGGATCGAACCGCGCTGCACGCCGATTTTCTTGCCTTTCAGTTCGTCCAGGCTGTCGCTGACGGCAGTGCCTTCCTTCAATACCAGACGAGCTGGGGTCAGGTAGTAGCGGTTGGTGAAGTCCACGGACTTCTTGCGGTCTTCAGTGATGGACATCGAGGACAGGATGGCGTCGATCTTGCGCACTTTCAGCGCCGGGATCAGGCCGTCGAATTCCTGCTCGACCCAGGTGCACTTGACCTGCATCTGCTCGCACAGGGCGTTGCCGATGTCGTAGTCGAAACCGACGATGCTGCCGTCCGGTGCCTTGGAGGCGAACGGAGGGTAAGCCGCTTCAATACCAATCTTCAGTGGCTTGCCTTCGGCGAAAGCCTGCATGGACAGCACGGACAGCGCCAGGGCGCCCAACAGCACGAGTTTCTTCATCTTGGGACTCCATCGGTATAGGGCAAAACAGCAGTATGAGCCAGGGCCCACGATGCGAATGAGTGAAACCGAATAGCGGTGCTGCGTCCTGCGCCAGTTCAGCATCGGCGACGACGAGCGAGTGATCGGCATTCTAACGACAGGCCGGAAGCCGATATTTCCTCAATGCGACAACAATTTACAGAAGCACCGAGAAAGCGGTTCCAGCACATTGACAGCCTCTGGATTTTATGCAGAGGCAAAAGATATTAAACCTGTTAACGCTGCAAGTTGCGGGCCTATTATTCGCAAACCCTTCTAGCACGGCAAGTGTAGCGTTTGATCTAATTTTTCAGGGCGTCTAAAACGCGGGTTTTCGGGGCAACGGCGTAGCACTTTGCCTCATGTTTGGGCGTGGGGTTACACATTTACGGCGCTCGGTAACATTCAGAAACTTCCTACGAGCAAAACCGATATTTATTGGCCTCGTGGAAGGAACCCGATCACCTGTGGGAGCTGGCTTGCCTGCGATAGCGTTTTATCAGTGCCAAGCAGGTTGACTGGCCCACCGCCATCGCAGGCAAGCCAGCTCCCACATTAATCCGGTCTTGGCAGTGACATTTGTGGCGCCTCACAAAAAAGCCCCACCCGGCCTATGCCGAATGGGGCTTTGTCCCACAAACCCGCCTTACGCGACGTTCATGGTCTTGTGCGTCTCGATCAGATGCGCCACCACACTCGGATCCGCCAGGGTGGAGATATCCCCCAACCCGTCGTATTCAGCGGTGGCAATCTTGCGCAGGATCCGGCGCATGATTTTCCCCGAACGGGTCTTCGGCAAGCCCGGTGCCCACTGGATCACATCGGGTGAAGCAATCGGCCCGATCTCTTTACGCACCCAGTTTTTCAGTTCCAGGCGCAGCGCTTCATTCGGCTCTTCGCCGTTTTTCAGCGTGACATACACATAGATGCCCTGGCCCTTGATGTCGTGGGGCACACCCACCACTGCCGCTTCCGCGACTTTCGGGTGGGCAACCATCGCGCTTTCAATCTCGGCGGTGCCCATGCGGTGGCCGGACACGTTCAACACGTCGTCCACCCGACCAGTGATCCAGTAGTAGCCATCCTCGTCACGACGCGCACCGTCGCCGGTGAAGTACATGCCACGGAAGGTCTTGAAGTAGGTGTCCACAAAGCGGTCATGGTCGCCATACAGGGTACGTGCCTGGCCCGGCCACGAATCCAGAATCACCAGGTTACCCTCGGCCACGCCTTCAATCAGGTTGCCGAGGTTATCCACCAGCGCCGGCACCACGCCAAAGAACGGACGTGCCGCCGAACCCGGCTTCAGTGCATGGGCGCCCGGCAGCGGGCTCATCATGTTGCCGCCAGTCTCGGTCTGCCACCAGGTGTCCACGATCGGGCAACGGGATTGGCCGACGTTCTTGTAGTACCAGTCCCACGCTTCCGGGTTAATCGGCTCACCCACCGAACCCAGCAGGCGCAAGCTGCTGCCATCGGCGCCTTCGCAGGCAGCGGTGCCGGAAGCCATCATGGCGCGGATCGCGGTCGGTGCGGTGTAGAGGATGTTGACCTTATGCTTGTCGACGATCTTCGCCACCCGGGTGATGTCCGGGTAGTTCGGCACGCCTTCGAACATCAGCGTGGTCGCGCCGTTGGCCAGTGGGCCATAGACGATATAGGTGTGGCCGGTGACCCAGCCGACGTCGGCGGTGCACCAATAGATTTCCCCCGGGCGGTAGTCGAATACGCGCTCGTGGGTCAGGGCTGCGTACAACAGGTAGCCGCCGGTGGTGTGCTGCACACCCTTCGGCTTGCCGGTGGAGCCAGAGGTGTAGAGGATGAACAGGGCTTCTTCGGCGCCCATCTCTTTCGGCGCACACACGGTGCCCGCCACTTTCATCAGGTCTTCGTACCAGATGTCGCGATGCTGGTTCCACTTGATGTTGCCGCCGGTGCGCTTGCACACGATGACTTTCTGGATGCTGCTGGTTTCCGGGTTGGTCAGGGCGTCGTCGACGTTGGCCTTCAGGGAAATTTTCTTGCCGGCACGAATGCCTTCGTCGGCGGTGATCACCACCTTGGATTTGCAGTCGATGATCCGACCGGCCAGGGCCTCTGGCGAGAACCCGCCAAACACCACCGAGTGAATCGCACCGATCCGGGCACAGGCCAGCATGGCGACCGCGGCTTCGGGAATCATCGGCATATAGATAGTCACCACGTCGCCGCGGTGCACATCCTGGCCGCGCAGGGCGTTGGCGAACTTGCAGACTTCTTCGTGCAGCTCGCGGTAGGTGATGGTGCGGCTTTCGGCAGGGTCGTCGCCCTCCCAGATGATTGCCGGCTGGTCGCCACGCTCGGCGAGATGACGGTCCAGGCAGTTGTAGGAAACGTTGAGGGTGCCGTCGGCAAACCACTTGATGTCCACATGGTGATCGTCGAAGGAGGTCTGCTTCACCGTGGTGAAAGGCTTGATCCAGTCAAGGCGCTTGGCTTGCTCGCGCCAGAAACCGTCGGGGTTGACCACCGACTGCTGGTACATGGCCTTGTAGGTCGCCTCATCGGTCAGCGTGTTGGCTGCTACTTCGGGGCGAACGGGGTACAGAGAAGCCGCACTCATCTTTCTTACCTCGGTGACATAGTTGTTGTTGTATGGCCCTGTTGTAGCCGGGCCGGCCCTATAGAACCATTCGACGATGGTAGTAACAAGCCCCTACAAATTGCCCACCTATCCCCCGGCGGCGCTCTGGGCCGTGGCCTGTGGCGCTTTGCAGGTTTCTGAAAAAACCTTCATTTCGGGATTGTTACAAAAACCACCAATAGTGTTTATCAAAAGCACGGGTATATGAATATAACTCGGACGCCTAAAATCAACCTCGCCATCAAGGCACTGTGATTAACAACGTAACAGCCCCCACGAAGGCAACGTTAATCCGAACTTCCCAATCAAGTTTCACACGTGGCCTCACAAGGGCCCCGTGACCCCTTTCGACCGCCAAAAGGTAAATAGTCAAATGAAAGCGTTATTAGTTATGGCCCTTAGCAGCTTGTGCGCCACCGCCGCCCTGGCCGACGAAGCCCCGACTGACGTAGCCAGCCAGAGCACCCCGATTGTTGAGGATTACACTTACAGCACCCACCTGGACGTCGCCAAAGTAGTGTCCATGAGTGAAGTCCCGGATGTATGCAACGTTGTCCCGGTAAAAATGGAATATGAAGACTCACAAGGTCAGCGTCATATTCTTCAATATCAGGTCATGGGTAACGGTTGCTCTAACGGATAACAACTTCGTTAGTTTGAACTGAACCTGATCTTATTCGCCGCAAGAAATCGTTCTTGCGGCAAAGAGCCGGCCCGACCTTCGCCCCGCTTCACCCCCTCGAAAAAAATCCTACCGCTCGTCCCTCCAGCCAACCCCAACAAACCCGCGCTCTGGCTCGAAAAGCAGGCTTTTTGTCTGCGATCCGTGGCCATCCGCCGCAACACAAAGCCGAATTTTTCCCTATAATGCGCGGGTAAATCGGGCCTGCAATATCCCTTTACATGGGGATGAAGAGCCAGACCTGAGGCCCCCGCTGGAGCCAGCAAGCATTGCTCCGCCCCTCAAGCCTCAAGCAGAACACCCGTAACCCTGATTCCGTTTAATGCGTGCGTTAGCTGCAACAAACGATTCCTTAAGATCCACCGCGGCCTTTGGGCCGTGTGAACACCCCACCATCCGGTTTCACACGGGCACCTTAGAGCCCTCACGCAGGAGACGACACGTCATGCTGAGCTGGGACGAGTTCGACAAAGAAGAAGACGGCGAAGTAGTTGCCAAAGGCGCCAACGCCGGCCACGCCACCGAAGCCAACATGGACCGCCTCGACGGCGCCGGCGCTGCTGCCGCCATCGAAGCCCGCGCCGTCACCGCCAATGACTCCGCCGCCATCGTGCGCGCCAAGGCTGCCCTCGACAAACTCGACGTCGCCGAAGGCCTCGCCGAGCTGGAAGGCTCCGCTGCCCGCGTCGCCGTAGACGAAAAG
>NZ_JAIWYM010000030.1:0-66817 GCF_020515595.1 Pseudomonas sp. MWU16-30323 | reverse complement strand
TAAATAACGGATATACACCCGCCCCCCCCAGCAATCGCAGTTAAACCTTTCCCCCACCCCACAGGTCTCTGAATTACACCCCCAGAGCCCCAAGCATGGCCAAATCCCGCAATTTCGCCAAAGACTGGTTCACCGCCAAAGGCTGGAAACCGTTCGCCTTCCAAAAAGACGTATGGAAGGCCGTGCAGGAAGGCCAATCAGGACTGCTCCACGCCAGCACCGGCGCCGGCAAAACCTACGCCCTGTGGTTCGCCGCCCTCAACCGCTTCGCCATCACCAAAGACACTCTCCGCAAACGCAAGGCCCCAGCCGAACCGCTGACAGTCCTGTGGATCACCCCAATGCGCGCCCTGGCCGCCGACACCGCCCGCGCCCTTGAATCCCCGTTGGAATCCCTCAACATCCCCTGGACCATCGGCCTGCGCACCGGCGACACCAGCAGCAGCGAACGCGCCCGCCAGAGCCGCCGCCTGCCCACCACCCTGATCACCACCCCGGAAAGCCTCACGCTGATGCTGGCTCGCGCCGACAGCCAGGCCAGCCTGTCACACCTGCGCATGGTGGTAGTGGACGAATGGCACGAACTGATCGGCAACAAACGCGGCGTGCAACTGCAACTGGCCCTCGCCCGCCTGCGGCAATGGCATCCAGAGCTGATTGTGTGGGGCATTTCCGCGACCCTGGGTAATCAGGCCCACGCACTGGAGGTGTTGATCCCACAAGGCGGCGGGATCAACGTCCAAGGCCAAACCACCAAACAGTTGCAAGTGGACACCCTGTTGCCACCGGTTATCGAGCGCTTTCCATGGGCCGGCCATATCGGCCTGAAAATGCTCCCGCAGGTGGTGGCTGAGGTCGATGCCAGCAGCAGTTGCCTGGTGTTTACCAACACGCGAGCGCAATCGGAAATCTGGTACCAGGCCCTGCTCGATGCTCGTCCCGACTGGGCCGGAGTGATTGCCCTGCACCACGGCTCGTTGTCCCGGGAGACCCGGGATTGGGTGGAGCGAGCCCTGAAGGAGGGGCAACTGAAGGCCGTGGTGTGTACGTCGAGCCTGGACCTGGGGGTGGATTTTCTGCCGGTGGAACGGGTGCTGCAGATTGGCTCGGCCAAGGGCGTGGCGCGCCTGATGCAGCGCGCCGGGCGCTCCGGCCATGCGCCGGGCAGGCCGTCGCGGGTCACGCTGGTGCCTACCCACAGCCTGGAGCTGGTGGAGGCCGCCGCCGCGCAGGACGCTATCGCTGAACGGCGTATCGAAGCCCGCCAGTCGCCCCACAAGCCTTTGGATGTGCTGGTGCAACATCTGGTGAGCATGGCGCTGGGCGGCGGTTTTGTGCCGGATGAGCTGCTGGCGGAGGTGCGTACCGCATGGGCCTATCGTGACTTGAGAGAAGCAGATTGGACATGGGCCCTGGGTTTCGTGCGTCATGGTGGGCTGTCGCTGACGGCCTACCCGGATTACCGGCGGGTCGAGCCGGACGAACACGGCATCTGGCGCGTCCCCGACGCACGGCTGGCGCGGCGCCATCGCATGAGCGTGGGCACCATCGTCAGCGACGCCAGCATCCAGCTGAAATTCTGGAGCAAAGGCGGCGGTGGCAAGACCCTGGGCAGTGTCGAGGAAGGCTTTATTGCACGGCTGAAGCCGGGAGATGGTTTCTTGTTCGCCGGGCGCTTGCTGGAGTTGGTGCGAGTAGAAAACATGACCGCCTACGTGCGGCGCAGTAACGCGAAAAAGGCTGCCGTGCCGCGCTGGAACGGCGGGCGCATGCCGCTTTCCAACGAGCTGGCCCAGGCCGTGGTCGAGCGCTTTGATGCGGCCGCCCACGGGCAATTCCTCGGCCCGGAGATGCAGGCAGTGCAATCGTTGCTGGACACCCAGTTGCGCTGGTCCGGGCTGCCAACCCGCGAGCATTTGCTGGCCGAGGCCCTCAAGTCCCGGGAAGGCTGGCACCTGTTCCTGTATCCGTTCGCTGGGCGCCAGGTGCACCTGGGGCTGGCGAGCCTGCTGGCCTGGCGCGTCAGTCGGCAGCAGGCGGTGACGTTCTCGATTGCGGTCAATGACTACGGGCTGGAGCTGCTGAGCGCGACCGCGGTGGATTGGCCTGAATTACTGAGCGGGGCGTTGCTGAGTGCGGATGATCTGCTGGATGACGTGGTCGCGAGCCTGAATGCCGGTGAGCTGGCCCTGCGGCGCTTTCGCGAGATCGCGCGGATCGCCGGGCTGGTGTTTGCCGGCTACCCCGGTGCGCCGAAAAGTACGCGCCAGGTTCAGGCGTCCAGCGGTTTGTTCTTTGAAGTGTTCAAGCAATATGACCCGCAGAACCTGTTGCTGACCCAGGCCGGAGAAGAAGTCCTGCGGGAAGAACTGGATATTCGTCGGCTGGAAGAGACGTTGCGCCACTTGTCGGGGTTGAAATTGGACCTGCATCGGATAGAACGGCCTACGCCGCTGGCGTTCCCTTTACTGGTGGAACGTTTTCGGGAGAGCCTGAGCTCGGAAAAACTATCGGAGCGGATTGCGCGGATGGTCAAGGACCTGGAAAAAGTCGCCGATAACGGGAAACCCTGATGCCCGCTCATTACCCGATACACCTGGCGGAAGAAGCGCTGTGGTTGCTGGCGGACAAGGCTGTGTATTGGCCCGCGAGAAAGTGCCTGCTGATCGCCGACGCGCATTTTGGCAAGGCGTCGGCCTATCGCAGCCTGGGCCAGCCAGTGCCCCGGGGCACGACGACAGACAACCTGCAGCGCCTGGACCGGCTGTTGGCGGCTTTCCCTGGCGCGCAGGTGATCTTTCTCGGCGACTTTCTCCACGGGCCCGGCTCTCACGCCAGCGGCACCCTGAACGCCCTGAGAGCCTGGCGTGAGCGTCATGCAGGCGTGGGGCTCACGCTGATTCGCGGCAACCACGACAAGCGCGCTGGCGACCCGCCTGGTGATCTGAACATTGAGGTGGTGACCGAACCGCTGCTGATGGGCCCGTTTGCGTTGCAGCACGAGCCCGACGCCCACGCCAGCCACCATGTGCTGGCCGGGCACGTGCACCCGGTGTATCGCCTGCGGGGCAAAGGCCGGCAAAGCTTGCGCCTGCCATGCTTCCTGCTCGGCAACCACGTCAGCCTGTTGCCGGCGTTTGGCGCATTTACCGGCGGTTATTCAGTGACGCAGCAGGAAGAAGGCAGCCGGATCTTCGTGATCGGTGACCATGAAGTATGGCCAGTGCGCTGAGCAACTGACCATTGGCGACACGTGCAGGAAATCAAGCCACAGGGGCGGGAGGCGGTTCGTCAGGGAGCGTGGGTTCGCCAGGCTCTTCAGGCTGGTTGGGCCAGGGATCATCCGGGCCGGGCTGGCCGGGAATGCCGCCTGCGGCGGGATCGGCCATCAAGGACCAGGCCATCACACCAATCTGATTGGGTTCAAGCCGGGCGAGTTCGGCGCTGATTCGCGGATCGAGCTTCATAGGGGACTCCTCAAGCGTGGCCCGGCGCGTTGTGCACGCGTCGGGGCAGTACACCCAATAGAGTGCATGCCCGCTGACAAATTCCCTTAGCCTGTAAGACGATTCGATCAGGTACGTGGGAGAGTAACGCCGCGCTGGCCCTGATACTTGCCGCCACGGTCCTTGTAGGACACTTCGCACTCTTCGTCGGATTCGAAGAACAGCATCTGTGCCACGCCTTCGTTGGCGTAGATTTTTGCGGGCAACGTGGTGGTGTTGGAGAACTCCAGGGTGACGTGCCCTTCCCATTCCGGCTCCAGCGGCGTCACGTTGACGATGATGCCGCAGCGCGCGTAGGTGCTCTTGCCCAGGCAGATGGTCAGGACGTTGCGCGGGATACGGAAGAATTCGACGGTGCGCGCCAGGGCGAAGGAGTTTGGCGGGATGATGCAGACGTCGCTCTTGACGTCGACGAAGCTTTTTTCGTCGAAGTTTTTCGGATCGACGGTTGCCGAGTTGATGTTGGTGAACACCTTGAACTCATCGGCGCAGCGTACATCGTAGCCGTAGCTGGAAACCCCGAACGAAATCAGCCGCTCAGCGCCTTCGCCGCGCATCTGGCGCTCCACGAACGGCTCGATCATGCCGTGCTCTTGCGCCATGCGGCGAATCCACTTGTCCGATTTGATGCTCATGGCGGGTGTCCTGAATAGCGAGGTGAAAAAATTCTGTTGGGCATCTTACCGGGGCTGGCCCCGTGGTTCAAAGGGGCGGCTGTTTTTCTTGGTGCCGCGCAGCCCCTGCTGGGCGGGACGCACCTTCAATGGCGGGGTATTGGTGCGGTATCAGGCTGCCGCCAGTCACGAAAATAGAGAAACCTTCGGAAATACCATTGGCACGTTCCGGAAAAAGGGTTAAGGTGGCGCCACTGTGCTGCTTGTGTCACTGAGAATCTCTACACGATATGTTGAATTTCGATCCAACCATCTCCAAGAATTTTTCCTGCTCTTTGCACTCAGTCTCGGCCAGGGCTTTTCCTGAGTCGCAGTTAACTTTGTCCAAGGAGATACACCATGTCTAATCGCCAAACTGGTACCGTTAAGTGGTTCAACGATGAAAAAGGCTTCGGCTTCATCACTCCACAATCCGGTGACGACCTGTTCGTTCACTTCAAAGCTATCCAATCCGACGGCTTCAAAAGCCTGAAAGAAGGCCAACAGGTTTCTTTCATCGCTACCCGCGGTCAGAAAGGCATGCAAGCTGAAGAAGTTCAAGTTATCTAACTTGTACTGATTTAGTCGAAAAGCCCCGCCCTCAAAAGCGGGGCTTTTTTGTGTCCGCTCGTTCCTACGCTCTGCGTGGGAATGCCTCTTGTGACGCTCTGCGTCATGCTTTGGGACGCGGAGGGACGCGGAGGGACGCGGAGGGACGCGGAGGGACGCGGAGGGACGCGGAGGGACGCGGAGCGTCCTGGGCTGCGTTCCCACGCAGCGCGTGGGAACGAGCAATCACACGATGTAATTCCATGCACAAAAAAATGTGGGAGCCCGCCTATGTGGGAGCCGGGCTTGCCCGCGATAGCATCACCTCGATCTATCAGTTGCACCGAGGTGATGCTATCGCAGGCAAGCCCGGCTCCCACACAAGCCCGCTCCCACATTTCGTCCTGCGTCGTTTACTGGAACAACGACTCACTCGACAAGCCATTCTTCTCCAGGATCTCGCGCAAGCGCTTGAGACCCTCTACCTGGATCTGCCGCACCCGCTCACGGGTCAAGCCAATCTCCAGGCCAACATCCTCCAGGGTGCTGCTTTCGTGGCCGCGCAGCCCGAAGCGGCGAATCACCACTTCACGCTGTTTGTCCGTCAGCTCCGAAAGCCACTGGTCGATGCTTTGCGACAAATCATCGTCCTGCAGCAACTCACAAGGGTCCGTAGGACGATCATCAGTCAGGGTGTCCAGCAGGGTTTTATCCGAATCCGGACCCAGCGAGACATCGACTGAAGACACCCGCTCATTGAGACCGAGCATGCGCTTGACCTCTCCCACCGGTTTTTCCAGCAGGTTGGCGATTTCTTCAGGCGAAGGTTCATGATCGAGTTTTTGTGTCAGCTCACGCGCCGCCCGCAGGTAGACGTTGAGCTCCTTGACCACATGGATCGGCAACCGGATCGTGCGGGTCTGATTCATGATCGCCCGTTCGATGGTCTGACGAATCCACCAGGTGGCGTAGGTTGAAAAGCGGAAACCCCGCTCAGGGTCAAACTTTTCCACAGCCCGGATCAGGCCGAGATTGCCCTCCTCGATCAAGTCCAACAGGGACAGCCCACGATTGACGTAGCGTCGGGCGATTTTCACCACCAGCCGCAGGTTGCTTTCAATCATGCGCTTGCGCCCGGCCGGATCGCCTTTTTGCGACAAGCGCGCAAAAAAGACTTCTTCTTCGGGAGTGAGCAGAGGGGAAAAGCCGATTTCATTGAGGTACAGCTGGGTCGCATCGAGCGCCCGCGTGTAGTCAATGTATTTGTGTTGCTTTAACGCAGCGGAGTTCTTGGATTTGGTGCGAACTGAAGGTACAGCAGGTCCCTCATTCGACATCGAATCCGTATCGATGACAGTCTCCATAAGGAGAACCTCATCGCCGATGTCAAACTCCGGCGCTTCTTTACTGAGAGCCATTGTTTTATAGTCCTTTGGTGAGTTCGACCTCAAGCTCAAGCGACGCCTTTATCCTTGGCAGCGCTGGAGCCTGTTCCTTCTACGTGAGGGAACAGGCTGTGCAACATATCAACGACGGGGAAGGAATTGCAGCGGATCAACAGGTTTCCCTTGGCGGCGAATCTCAAAGTGCAGTTTCACCCGGTCTGTACCAGTTGACCCCATTTCGGCAATTGTCTGTCCGACTTTGACCTGCTGCCCCTCCCGAACCAACAGCCTGCGGTTATGACCGTAGGCACTGACGTAGGTATCGCTGTGTTTGATGATGACCAGCTCACCGTAGCCCCGTAAACCACTCCCGGCGTACACCACTGTCCCATCAGACGCAGCTAAAACAGGCTGTCCCAAATCTCCGGCGATATCAATGCCTTTATTCAAACTACCGTTTGAAGAGAATTTTCCAATAAGAATGCCATTTGAGGGCCATCCCCAACCGGTAGGAGCAGGCCCTGCAGGCGGCATCGGCGCAGGTGCTGGTTTGCTCGCAACGCCAGGCGCGGCGCTGCCTGCAGGCCGGGTGATGATGGTGGTTTTGCTCGAAGACGACGGCGAAGAAGCCGTGTTTGTGACGACGGCGGTCGGTGTTGAACCGGTACGGCCATCGAAACGAATGGTCTGACCTGGATGTATCGTATATGGCACAGGAATGTTGTTACGGGCGGCCAGCGCCTTGTAATCCCACCCATAACGGAAGGCGATCGAGAACATCGTATCGCCCTTGCGCACGACATATTGCCCGGTGGTAACCGTAGGCTTTTGCGGCACCGCATTATTGCGGTCGACCACCCGGGCACCACCGGATGGCGTGCTTGAGCAAGCCGCCAGCAAGGAACTCAAGACAAGGCCAATCACCAGTCGCTGAAAGCTTGTTTGACTCATACGCTGTGCAATGACCGTGAGACTCACCCGCCGCTCCCTTTGTGGTGGCTGACTATGAACGCCTGTATCAGGCTTGAAATATGACGCAAGTATAACTGGCCATTGGGTTTTTACTGGAAACACGATTCTAAAGAAATTTTCATCATGTTTAATTCCCACGGCGGATCATGTTGACTCAATAGACCCCGCTGTAAGACACATACCCGGCAATAGAATTCAGTACGCAGGAATAATTGATCAGGCCAGCGGACCGTTAAGCAGCGGGACAAAACGCACCGCCCCGAGCACATGCCGGGAAAAGCCTTCTTCCTCGCGAATGATCAACATTAATTGTTGCACTTCGCCGGAGCCCACCGGGATCACCAGGCGCCCGCCGGGAGCCAGTTGATCGAGCAAGGCCTGGGGCACGTCGGTCGCCACGGCGGTGACGATAATGCCGTTATACGGCGCCAGCGCCGGCCAGCCTTCCCAACCGTCGCCCCAACGAAACACCACGTTGCGCAGGTTCAGCTCCACCAGGCGTTCCTTGGCCCGGTCCTGCAACACCTTGATGCGCTCGACCGAAAACACCCGCTCAACCAGCTGCGACAACACGGCCGTCTGGTAGCCGGAGCCGGTGCCGATTTCCAGCACCTTGTCCAGGGGGCCCGCCGCCAGCAACAGCTCACTCATCCGCGCCACCATATAAGGCTGGGAGATGGTCTGGTTGTGGCCGATGGGCAGCGCGGTGTCTTCATAGGCACGATGCGCCAGGGCTTCATCGACAAACAGATGCCGCGGGGTACGCCGGATGACTTCCAGCACCTGGGCGTTGGACAGCCCTTCTTCATACAGGCGCTGGATCAATCGCTCGCGGGTGCGCTGGGAAGTCATCCCAATGCCCCGTCGCAGCAGGTCGTCTTGTTCGCGCGCCATCAGAGCACTCCCTCCAGCCAGCCATCGAGGCTACTGAAGGCATCACTGAAGGTGCGATCAAGTTGCAACGGAGTAATCGAAATATAACCTTGCATCACCGCATGAAAGTCCGTGCCTTCGCCGCCGTCTTCGGCATCGCCGGCAGCGGCAATCCAATAACCTTCCTTGCCACGCGGGTCCACCACCTTCAGCGGTGCCGCAGCGCGGGAGCGATGGCCCAGGCGGGTCAGCTTGAAGCCGCGAATATGCTCAAGAGGCAGGTTCGGAAAATTGACGTTCAGCACCGTACGCGGCGGCAAATCCAGGGTGTGATGGGCCTCCACCAGCTTGCGGGCGAAGTAGGCCGCCGTCTCCAGGTTGTCCAACTGACGCGACGCCAGCGAAAACGCGAACGAGGTCCGGCCCAGGAAACGCCCTTCAAGGGCCGCCGCCACCGTACCGGAATACAGCACGTCGTCGCCGAGGTTGGCGCCCAGGTTGATCCCGGAAACCACCAGGTCCGGCTCGCGGTCCAGCAGGCTATTGATCGCCAGGTGCACGCAATCGGTCGGCGTGCCATTCACGCTGATAAAGCCGTTGGGCAACGTCTGTATGTGCAACGGACGGTCGAGCGTCAGCGAGCTGCTGGCGCCGCTTTTGTCCTGGTCCGGGGCAACCACCACGCACTCGGCGTAATCCGCCAGCGCAGCATGAAGCGCGGCAAGGCCGGGTGCGGTGACCCCGTCGTCGTTAGATATCAGAATACGCATGGGCTGTCCGTCTGCCCCACCGGCACCAGATCTACAAGCTCGCGCACCAAGACAGTGGCGAAGCATCCGGCCGGCAGGACGAATTCCAATTGCAGAATGTCAGGTTCGGGATAATGCCACGTCAACCCGCCAATGGGCAGTCGAAGAATGCGACGTTCCTGGCTCATGCCGGCATTCACCAGCCAATCCCGCAGGTCGGCTTCACCCTCGGCGATCGCCTGTTCCAGAGCGAAAGTTGCCCCCGACGCCGGCGAATCACCTTCGCCCCACTGTGGGCCGGTGGGATGCAAGTCGAGAATCGCCAGGCGCGGGTCGCTGCATTCAGCCTCCCCCGCCGGAAAAAAACTGCGACTGTCGGTAAACGCCAGCAGATCGCCGACCTGGGCGCGCTGCCAGGAACCGTCGGCCACCCGTGCCGCCAGCACTTTATTGAACAGGAAGCTGCGGGCCGTGGAGAGCAGGCGCGAACGCACGTTGCGCTGCTCCGGCAAGGCCTTGCGCGCGGCCCAGTCGCGGGCATCGACGACGTTGCCGCCGTTATGGCCGAAACGCTGGGCGCCGAAATAGTTGGGAATGCCTTGCTTGGCGATCAGTTGCAGGCGTGCGTCGATGGCCGCGGCATCACCGGCAAACTGGGTCAGGCGCAAGGTAAAGCCATTGGCCGAATGCGCGCCGCGCTGCAGCTTGCGCTTGTGGCGGGCGATCTTGAGGATCTTCAGGGTCTCGTTTTCCGCACCGCTGAGGTCCGGATCAGCCTTGCCCGGCAACTGCACGCTGAACCATTGGCGGGTCAACGCCTGGCGGTCCTTGAGCCCGGCGTAGCTGACGGTGCGCAACGGCACACCCGCCGCCTTGGCAATCCGCCGCGCCGCTTCTTCGGTATTCAGGCCGCGCTTTTCCACCCACAACCACAGGTGTTCACCCTCGCCGGTCAGCGGGATATCCAGCACTTCATCCACCTGGAAGTCTTCAGCGGTGGCCTTCAGAACAGCGCTGCCCAAGGCTTCGCCATAGGCACGCGGGCCCAGCAGTTGCAGATCATTCATGCGCGCAGCAACAAGGCAACGGAGTGCACGGCAATGCCCTCTTCGCGACCGGTAAACCCGAGCTTTTCGGTGGTGGTGGCCTTTACGTTCACTTGATCCAACTCAACTTGAAGATCCGCGGCAATCAGTGCGCGCATCGATTCGATATGCGGGGCCATCTTGGGCGCCTGGGCGACGATGGTGTTGTCGACGTTGCCGACCTTCCAGCCCTTGGCATGGATCAAACCGACCACATGACGCAACAGCACGCGGCTGTCCGCCCCCTTGAAGGTGGGGTCGGTGTCCGGAAAGTGCTTGCCGATGTCGCCCAACGCGGCGGCGCCGAGCAAGGCATCGCTCAAGGCATGCAGCACCACGTCGCCGTCGGAATGAGCCAGCAACCCGTGGTGGTGCGCGATCCGCACGCCGCCCAGGGTGATGAAATCGCCTTCGGCGAAACGGTGCACATCATAGCCGTGGCCAATACGCATAAAAAAACGCCCCGATTTAATTCAGGGCGTGATTCTACCTACTTTTGCTTCACATTAACCGAGCAAAGCACTCGCGTGATGGCGTAAATGGTCTTCGATAAAGCTGGCGATAAAGAAGTAGCTGTGGTCATAGCCCGGTTGCAGGCGCAGCTCCAGCGGATGGTTGGCCGCCCTGGCTGCTTGCTGCAAGGCTTCAGGCTTGAGCTGCACCGCAAGAAAATCGTCGCGATCGCCCTGATCCACCAGCAGTGGCAGCTTTTCCGAGGCTTCGCTGATCAATACGCAGGCATCCCATTCGCGCCACTTCGAGCGCTCTTCCCCGAGGTAGCGGGAGAACGCCTTCTGGCCCCACGGGCAATCCATCGGATTGTTGATCGGCGAGAACGCCGACACCGACAGATAACGCCCCGGATTGCGCAAGGCACACACCAGCGCGCCGTGACCGCCCATGGAGTGGCCGCTGATCCCGCGCTTGGCCGACGCCGGGAAATGCGCCTCGACCAATGCCGGCAATTCCTGCACCACGTAGTCATGCATCCGATAGTGCTGGGCCCAGGGTTCCTGGGTGGCGTTCAGGTAGAAGCCGGCGCCCAGGCCAAAGTCCCAGGCGTTGTCCGGATCACCCGGCACACCGGGACCGCGGGGGCTGGTGTCCGGCGCAACAATGATCAACCCCAGTTCGGCCGCCATGCGCTGGGCGCCGGCCTTCTGCATGAAGTTCTCATCGGTGCAGGTCAGCCCCGACAGCCAGTACAGCACCGGCAATTTGCCGCCCTGCTCCGCTTGCGGCGGCAGGTACACGGCGAAGGTCATGTCGCAACCCAGCACATCGGAATGATGCTTGTAGCGTTTATGCCAGCCGCCGAAGCTTTTCTGGCACGACAGGTTTTCCAGACTCATGGCCGACCTCAGAAGTGAATGACGGTGCGGATGCTCTTGCCTTCATGCATCAGGTCAAACGCCTTGTTGATATCTTCCAGGCCCATGGTGTGGGTGATGAAGGTATCCAGCGGGATTTCGCCGGTCTGGGCCATCTCCACGTAGCTTGGCAATTCGCTGCGACCCCGTACGCCACCAAACGCCGAACCGCGCCAGACGCGACCGGTCACCAGTTGG
Organism: Pseudomonas sp. MWU16-30323; assembly: GCF_020515595.1. NCBI lineage: Bacteria > Pseudomonadati > Pseudomonadota > Gammaproteobacteria > Pseudomonadales > Pseudomonadaceae > Pseudomonas > Pseudomonas sp. MWU16-30323. Next base: position 55,477 of record NZ_JAIWYM010000030.1, on the reverse strand, counting down.
AACGGACGGGTAGCAATTTCCTGGCCCGCGCCGGCCACGCCGATGATCACCGACTCGCCCCAGCCTTTGTGGCAGCACTCAAGGGCAGCACGCATCAGTTGGACATTGCCGATGCACTCGAAGGAAAAGTCGACGCCGCCATCGGTCAAATCGACAATCACGTCCTGGATCGGGCGATCGTAGTCTTTCGGGTTGATGCAGTCGGTGGCGCCCAGTTGCTTGGCGATTTCGAACTTGGCCGGGTTGATGTCGATGGCAATGATGCGACCGGCCTTGGCTTTCACCGCACCGATCACTGCCGACAGGCCGATACCACCCAGGCCGAAGATGGCCACGGTGTCGCCCGGCTTGACCTTGGCGGTGTTGATGACTGCACCGATACCGGTGGTGACGCCACAGCCCAGCAGGCAGACCTTTTCCAGTGGCGCCTCTTTAGGAATCTTCGCTACGGAGATTTCCGGCAGCACGGTGTATTCGGAGAAGGTCGAAGTCCCCATGTAGTGGAAAATCGGCTGGCCCTTGTAGGAAAAGCGCGAGGTGCCATCTGGCATCAGGCCCTTGCCCTGGGTGGCGCGAATCGCCTGACAGAGGTTGGTCTTGCCCGAGAGGCAGAATTTGCACTTGCCGCACTCCGGGGTGTACAGCGGGATCACGTGGTCGCCCACCGCCACCGAGGTCACGCCTTCGCCGATGGCTTCCACCACGGCGCCGCCTTCGTGGCCGAGGATCGACGGAAAGATACCTTCCGGGTCCGCGCCCGACAGGGTGTAGGCATCGGTATGGCACACACCGGACGCTACCACCCGCAGCAGCACCTCGCCGGCCTTGGGCATGGCCACATCCACTTCAACGATCTCGAGGGGTTTCTTGGCTTCGAAGGCTACGGCCGCGCGGGACTTGATCATCCGGTTTCTCCATCGGGTTAAAAACGTAAGGCCGGCAGTGTAAAACATGCCCATCTGATTAATAATCCAGACAAAAGCAAAACATTATTGCCATACAGGGATAATCAGCATGCTGGAAAACCGCTGGGAAGGCATCGACGAGTTCGTCGCCGTGGCCGAATGCAGCCAATTCACTGCCGCCGCCGAGCGCCTGGGTGTGTCGTCGTCCCATATCAGCCGCCAGGTAGCGCGGCTGGAAGAGCGGCTGCAAACGCGCTTGCTGTATCGCAGTACGCGCAAGGTGACGCTGACCGAAGCCGGCCAGACCTTCCTGCAACATTGCCAGCGCTTGCAGGACGGTCGCGAAGAAGCTTTGCGCGCCGTAGGCGACCTGGCCAGCGAGCCTAAAGGGATGTTACGCATGACCTGCGCAGTGGCTTACGGCGAGCGCTTTATCGTGCCGCTGGTGACGCGGTTCATGGCGCTTTACCCGCAATTGCGAGTGGACGTGGAACTAACCAACCGCCAACTGGACCTGGTGCACGAAGGCCTGGACCTGGCGATTCGCCTCGGTCGCCTGGCGGATTCGCGCATGGTTGCCAGCCGCCTTGCGCCACGACGTATGTATTTATGCGCGTCACCGTCCTACCTGGCCAGGTACGGCCGGCCACATAGCTTGTCGGAATTAAGTCGGCATAACTGCCTGATCGGCAGCTCGGATATTTGGCAACTGGCCCAGGACGGGCGCGAATTTTCGCAGCGAGTTCAGGGAAACTGGCGCTGCAACAGTGGGCAAGCGGTGCTGGATGCCGCACTGCAAGGGGTCGGCCTTTGCCAATTGCCGGACTATTACGTGCTGGAGCATTTGCACAGCGGCGCACTGGTGTCGTTACTCGAAGCCCATCAACCGCCCAACACCGCGGTTTGGGCGCTGTACCCGCAACAACGCCACCTATCGCCCAAAGTGCGAAAGCTGGTGGATTTTCTCAAGGAGGGCCTGGGTAACCATCCCGTCTACCTGAGATAGACGGCCACGGCCCGGCGGACTGACCGTCAGGAAGACTGGAAAGCCCGGCGCTGGCGCAGCCATTCAAGGTCTTCCGGGCGGGTGACCTTGAGGTTGTCGCTGCGGCCTTCGATCAGGCGTGGCGCGTGCCCGGCCCATTCCATGGCCGAGGCTTCGTCGGTGATGACCACGTCCGAGACCAGGCTGTCGGCCAACGCCCGATGCAGCGCGCCAAGGCGGAACATCTGCGGGGTGTAGGCCTGCCAGATCGGCGTGCGATCGACCGTTTCCAGTACGCGCCCATGCTTGTCGGCACGCTTGAGGGTGTCCCGCGCCGGCACGGCCAGCAGCCCACCCACGGTGTCGTCGGCCAGTTCAAAGAGCAACTTGTCCAGGTCATCGCGGCTGAGGTTCGGTCGGGCGGCATCATGCACCAGCACCCAATCGTCATCGCTGGCGCCCTGGCTGTGCAGGTGAAGCAAGGCATTGAGGACAGAGCCCGAGCGCTCTTCACCGCCGTCAACGCGCACAATGCGCGGGTCGGTGGCGCAAGCCAGGTTCGGCCAATAAGGGTCGTCGACAGCAAGACTGACCACCAGCCCCTTAAGGCCCGGATGATCGAGGAAACAGCCAAGGCTGTGTTCGAGAATAGTGCGCCCGCCCAGTTGCAAGTATTGCTTGGGACGGTCCGCGGCCATACGGGCACCCACGCCCGCGGCAGGAATCACGGCCCAGAAGGCCGGTGACGAAAGGCTCATTGGGCCAACTGGTAGAGGGTCTCGCCCTCCTTGACCATGCCCAACTCATGGCGAGCCCGTTCTTCAACGGTCTCCATGCCTTTTTTCAGTTCAAGCACTTCGGCATCGAGCACGCGATTGCGCTCCAGCAACACCTCGTTTTCGGCGTGCTGTGCGGCAATTTGCTGGGTCAGTTCGGTGACCTGCGCCAAGCTGCCATTCCCCACCCATAGGCGGTACTGCAGGCCAGCCAGCAGCAAGAGCAAGACGAGGAACAACCAATTGGGACTGCGCATCGAATATCGGGTATCCAGTGAAAAAAGACAGCCATGCAAAACTTTTGAAGCAACTGATAGCACGAAGCCTGGAATAACCAGGCTTGTGCTTGATAGCCAAGAGATTAGCGCCGAAATTCACGCTGTCGTGATTTTTCCGACGTAATCCGCTGACCTTTTACCATTTAACAATCAGCCGCGAAACTCGCTGCGACCGTTGTACTTGGCTTTGCCGCCCAGTTGCTCTTCGATACGCAGCAATTGGTTGTACTTGGAAACGCGGTCGGAACGGCACAGGGAACCGGTCTTGATCTGCCCTGCCGAAGTGCCCACAGCCAGGTCGGCAATGGTCGAATCTTCGGTTTCGCCGGAGCGGTGGGAGATCACGGCGGTGTAGCCCGCAGCCTTGGCCATCTGGATGGCTTCCAGGGTTTCGGTCAGGGTGCCGATCTGGTTGAACTTGATCAGGATCGAGTTGGCGATCTTCTTGTCGATGCCTTCTTTCAGGATCTTGGTGTTGGTCACGAACAGGTCGTCGCCCACCAGCTGGATCTTCTCGCCGATCTTGTCGGTCAGCACTTTCCAGCCAGCCCAGTCGGACTCGTCCAGGCCGTCTTCGATCGAGATGATCGGGTAGCGCTCGGTCAGGCCCTTGAGGTAATCAGCAAAACCTTCGGAGGTGAACACGTGGCCTTCACCGGACAGGTTGTACTTGCCGTCTTCGTAGAATTCACTGGCCGCGCAGTCCAGGGCCAGGGTCACGTCAGTGCCCAGCTTGTAGCCAGCGTTGGCCACGGCTTCGGAGATCACTTTCAGTGCATCTTCATTGGACGCCAGGTTCGGCGCGAAACCACCTTCGTCACCCACGGCAGTGCTCAGGCCACGGGCCTTCAATACAGCCTTGAGGTGGTGGAAAATCTCGGTGCCCATGCGCAGGCCTTCGGAGAAGGTCTTGGCGCCAACCGGCTGCACCATGAATTCCTGGATGTCGACGTTGTTATCCGCGTGCTCGCCACCGTTGATGATGTTCATCATCGGAACCGGCATCGAGTAAACACCCGGGGTGCCGTTCAGGTTGGCGATGTGGGCGTACAGCGGCAGGTCCTGGTCCTGTGCAGCAGCCTTGGCGGCAGCCAGGGACACGGCCAGGATGGCGTTGGCGCCGAGGCTGCCTTTGTTTTCGGTACCGTCGAGCTTGATCATCGCGTGATCGAGGGCTTTCTGGTCCAGTGGATCCTTGCCCAGCAGCAGGTCGCGGATCGGGCCATTGATGTTGGCGACTGCCTTGAGTACGCCCTTGCCCAGGTAACGGCTCTTGTCGCCATCACGCAGTTCCAGTGCTTCGCGGGAACCTGTGGAAGCACCGGACGGCGCGCAGGCGCTGCCGATGATACCGTTATCGAGAAGCACGTCGGCTTCGACGGTAGGGTTGCCACGGGAGTCGAGAACTTCACGACCTTTGATGTCGACGATTTTTGCCATTGTTGTAAACACTCCAAAGTTGACGAAAACGACGCAGCTGAAGGAAATCTTTTGACCGACCGCAAGGGTGGAACAACGGGGCAGGCTTGCAGGCGACAAGGCTCAGGCCCGGGGGCCTGAGCGTTTAGCGTGGGATACTTTACCGGAGAAATGGCGCTTACGCGGTCTCTACCGTCGGAAAACTCTTGACCAGGTCGTCCAACTGCTTCAACTGGGCCAGGAATGGCTCCAGCTTGTCCAGGCGCAGGGCGCATGGGCCGTCGCACTTGGCGTTGTCCGGGTCCGGGTGAGCTTCCAGGAACAGGCCCGCCAGGGACTGGCTGATGCCGGCCTTGGCCAGGTCCAATACCTGGGCACGGCGCCCGCCAGCGGAATCGGCGCGACCACCGGGCATTTGCAGCGCGTGGGTCACGTCGAAGAACACCGGGTATTCGAACTGTTTCATGATGCCGAAACCGAGCATGTCCACCACGAGGTTGTTGTAACCGAAGCTCGAACCACGCTCGCAGAGGATCAACTGGTCGTTACCTGCTTCCACGCACTTGTTCAGGATGTGTTTCATTTCCTGGGGCGCGAGGAACTGGGCTTTCTTGATATTGATCACCGCGCCGGTCTTGGCCATCGCGACCACGAGGTCGGTCTGGCGCGACAGGAAGGCCGGCAACTGGATGATGTCGCACACCTCGGCGACCACGGCAGCCTGCTCAGGCTCGTGGACGTCGGTGATGATCGGCACGCCGAAGGCTTGCTTGATGTCCTGGAAGATCCGCAGGCCTTCTTCAAGGCCCGGGCCGCGGTAGGAGGTCACGGACGAACGGTTGGCCTTGTCGAAGCTGGCCTTGAACACGTAAGGGATACCGAGTTTCTCGGTCACCTTCACGTACTCTTCACAGACCTGCATCGCCATGTCGCGGCTTTCCAGCACGTTCATGCCGCCGAACAGCACCATGGGCTTGTCGTTGGCAATCTCGATGTCGCCTACGCGAATGATCTTCTGGGCCATCAGGTTTACGCCTTCTTCTGATGTTGCGTCAGTGCTGCTTTAACGAAGCCGCTGAACAACGGGTGGCCGTCGCGCGGGGTCGATGTGAACTCCGGGTGGAACTGGCAAGCCACGAACCATGGATGATCCGGTGCTTCAACCACTTCAACCAGTGCGCCATCACCGGAACGACCGGAGATTTTCAGGCCGGCTTCCATGATTTTCGGCAGCAGGTTGTTGTTCACTTCGTAGCGGTGACGGTGACGCTCGACGATCACGTCCTTGCCGTAGCAATCGTGAACCAAGGACCCCGGCTCCAGCAGGCAATCCTGCGCGCCGAGGCGCATGGTGCCACCCAGGTCGGACGCTTCGGTACGGGTTTCGACGGCGCCGGTGGCATCTTCCCACTCGGTGATCAGGCCCACGACCGGGTGACCGCTGGTGCGATCGAACTCGGTGGAGTTGGCGTCTTTCCAGCCCATCACGTTACGGGCGAACTCGATGACCGCCACTTGCATGCCCAGGCAGATACCCAGGTACGGCACCTTGTTCTCACGAGCGTACTGGACGGCAGTGATCTTGCCTTCCACGCCACGCAGACCGAAGCCGCCCGGAACCAGGATGGCGTCAACGCCTTCCAGCAACGCAGTGCCCTGGTTCTCGATGTCTTCGGAGTCGATGTAGCGCAGGTTGACCTTGGTACGGTTGCTGATGCCCGCGTGGCTCATCGCTTCGATCAGCGACTTGTAGGCATCCAGCAGCTCCATGTACTTGCCGACCATGGCGATGGTGACTTCATGCTCAGGGTTGAGCTTGGCATCGACCACGGCTTCCCACTCGGACAGATCGGCGCCGCCACACTGCAGGCCGAAACGCTCGACGACAAAATCATCCAGGCCCTGAGAATGCAGGATGCCCGGGATCTTGTAGATGGTGTCGGCGTCTTCCAGGGCGATCACCGCACGTTCTTCAACGTTGGTGAACTGGGCGATCTTGCGACGGGACGCGATGTCGATCGCGTGATCGGAGCGGCAGACCAGCACGTCCGGCTGCAGGCCGATGGAACGCAGTTCCTTGACCGAGTGCTGGGTAGGCTTGGTTTTGGTTTCGCCGGCGGTGGCGATGTAGGGCACCAGTGTCAGGTGCATCAGCATCGCGCGCTTGGCGCCGACTTCGAAACGCAACTGGCGGATGGCTTCGAGGAACGGTTGGGACTCGATGTCACCTACGGTGCCACCGATCTCGACCATCGCCACGTCGGCATCGCCTGCACCCTTGATGATGCGGCGCTTGATTTCGTCGGTGATGTGCGGGATCACCTGGATGGTTGCACCCAGGTAGTCACCACGGCGCTCCTTGCGCAGCACGTGCTCGTAGACACGGCCGGTGGTGAAGTTGTTGTTCTGGGTCATGGTCGTGCGGATGAACCGCTCGTAGTGGCCCAGGTCCAGGTCGGTCTCGGCGCCGTCGTGAGTGACGAACACTTCACCGTGCTGGAACGGGCTCATGGTGCCCGGGTCAACGTTGATGTACGGGTCCAGCTTGAGCATGGTGACCTTAAGTCCCCGCGCCTCCAGGATGGCCGCCAATGAAGCGGAGGCAATGCCTTTCCCCAATGAAGAAACAACACCGCCCGTGACGAATATGTAGCGCGTCATGAAAAACCCTAGAAGTCTGCGTTAAAGCGGTCCGAGCCGCCGGGGAAAGCGAAGGAAGGCCGAAGCCCCCGATCACCTGCATTAATCACAGTGCACCTTTCAAAAAAACCGCCGCGTTGTGACAGACCAGCAATGAAACACCGGTACGTTGATCGCTACACATTTTTTGGAATCGCCCAGCAAAGATTGCTTGGTAATCGGCAACTGCTGCGATTCAGGCGAATCCACAGAAGTTGTATCAAGAAGGGAGCGTAGTCTACCGGAAAGGCTCTATCAGCTCAAACCTTGATCGCAGGTTGGTGGCATCCAATGTAATTGCCAGTCGGTACCGCCACCTGCCGCAAGCCCCGGCAGGTTGGCCACAGCCAGCAATTGTTGGCCCTGATACAGCAGCGGCAATCTGCCACGGATGAAGCCTGGCACGGCACTTTCGTTAAGCAACCGCTTCAGGTCACGCCGGCCCCGGCCTGGCAATTCCATGATTTCGCCGCCTTGGCGATAACGGACGCTCAGGGGACCTTCGGGTGCGCTGCCGCTGAAGTACAGTTGGCCGTTACCGGGTAACTGTAGTGGGTTTTGCGGCTGTGACCAGCTCACCGATGCGTCAGAAAAATCCGACCAGCTGGCGGGTAACCACCAGATAAGCCCACCGCAACGGTGCAATTGACCGTCAGCCAGACACCACAGCGGCTGTGCGTCTTCCTTGGCATCGCGCAGGTTCGCCCAGCCGGCCCAGTGCTCGCTGTCGGGCAAGCGTGTCAGCGGTGTCAGCCAGTGCATGAGTGCGTTGCGCTGGCGGGCCTCGGAGAGCGCGGCCAGCGGTTCAAGGGTCAGCGAGGGCAATACGAGCCAGGGAAACGCCGAGGGCTGGCTGGCGGTCAGCAGGTCCATTTGTGCCAGTTCGTCGAGCAAACCCTGGGCTTCGTTCAAATGTTCAGCGCTGCGTGCGATGGTGTTGATCGCTTGGGGCCAACGCTCGGTCAGACGCGGGAAAACCTGGTGGCGCAGGTAGTTGCGGGAGAAACGCGGGTCGGCGTTGGAGGGGTCTTCGATCCAGGTCAATTGATGCTCGCGGGCGTAGGCTTCAAGCTCGGCTCGAGACACATCCAGCAAGGGCCGCACCAGGTAGCCACCCGCCAATGGACGCTGCACAGGCATCGCCGCCAGTCCACGTACGCCGGCCCCACGCAACAAGCGAAACAGCAAGGTTTCAGCCTGATCGTCACGGTGCTGGCCCGTGATCAGCAACTCCCCTGGCCCGGTGACCTCGGCAAACGCCTGATACCGCGCGTCACGGGCCGCACGCTCCAGGCTTGCGCCTTGTTGCACTTGCACGCGGATCACCCGCAGAGGCACGCCCAAGGCGTCGCACACGGACTGGCAATGGGCCGGCCACGCATCAGCCGCAGCTTGCAGCCCATGGTGGACATGGATAGCGCTGAGTGGCGGGAGCTTGTCGATTTTGGCCAGCGTGGCCAGGAGGTGCAACAGGACGGTGGAGTCGAGGCCGCCGGAGAAGGCGATATGCCAGGCCGGGGCGTTGCGCCAGGGAGCAAGGATTTGCAGGAGCTTGGCGGGCAGAGTTGGTTTCATCGCAAAGGACCGCCGCAAAACTGGAACACGATAGCCAAGCATACACAAAACAAATGTGGGAGCCGGGCTTGCCCGCGATGCAGGCAACTCGGTTTATCTAGTGCACCGAGTTGATGCTATCGCAGGCAAGCCAGCTCCCACACAAGCCCGTTCCCACATTCAGTAACGCGTCGGCTTAGAGACCGTAGCTCATCAGTCGCTCGTAACGACGGGCCAGCAGGGCCTCGTTGTCGAACTTCTTGAGCATCGCCAGTTGCGAGCTGAGTTCAGCACGAATGGTCGCGGCAGCGGCAGCCGGGTCACGGTGGGCGCCGCCCAATGGCTCGGCGATCACTTTGTCCACGATACCCAGGCCTTTCAGGCGATCGGCGGTGATGCCCATGGCTTCAGCGGCATCCGGCGCTTTCTCGGCGGTTTTCCACAGGATCGAGGCGCAACCTTCCGGCGAGATCACCGCGTAGGTCGAATATTGCAGCATGTTCAGTTGGTCGCAGACGCCAATGGCCAGCGCACCGCCGGAACCGCCTTCGCCGATCACGGTAGCGATGATCGGCGTCTTCAGGCGAGCCATCACCCGCAGGTTCCAGGCAATCGCCTCGCTCTGGTTGCGCTCTTCAGCGTCGATACCCGGGTAGGCGCCCGGGGTGTCGATGAAGGTGAGGATCGGCATCTTGAAGCGCTCGGCCATTTCCATCAGGCGGCAAGCCTTGCGGTAGCCTTCAGGACGCGGCATGCCGAAGTTGCGACGGACTTTCTCACGCACTTCACGGCCTTTCTGGTGACCGATCACCATCACTGGCTGGTCGTCCAGGCGAGCGATACCGCCCACGATGGCGGCGTCGTCGGAGAAGTGACGGTCGCCGTGCAGTTCATCGAACTCGGTGAAGATATGGTCGATGTAGTCCAGGGTGTACGGACGGCGCGGGTGGCGGGCCAGGCGCGCGATCTGCCAGCTGGTCAGCTTGCCGAAGATGTCTTCGGTAAGCGTGCTGCTCTTGTCTTGCAGGCGAGCGATTTCATCGCCGATATTCAGCGAATTGTCATTGCCGACCAGGCGCAGCTCTTCGATCTTGGCTTGCAGGTCAGCGATCGGCTGTTCGAAATCAAGAAAATTCGGGTTCATAAGCGTCCGTCTTGGGTCGACGGCCAAGGGGTGCCTGGCCAGCCGGTTGTCTATTCGCGCCCTACCTTAAGGGAGAGGCGCGGTTAGGTCGAGATTAAATGTTCGGTCGAGATCAGGCGTTCTTTGTACGGCCTGACCGTCAACGGTATTGGAGGAAGACGTTGTCACGCCCGAACTGGTCACGCAATGCTTGAATCAAGCCATCAGCGGGATCAATTCGCCACGTCTCACCAAACTGCAACATCGCCTTGGCATCGTCGCGGGTGTACTCCATGGTCACCGGGCAGGCGCCACGGTGGCGTTTAAGCAAGTCACCCAACCAGCGTAGCTGATCGCCTTTGAGCGCATCGGTCTTGACTTTCAAGCGCAGGCTTTCGGCCAGGTTGGTGCGCGCATCTTCCATGCTCATCACGCGCTTGATCCGCAGGCGCAGGCCGCCGGAGAAGTCGTCGTTGCTGACCTCCCCCTCCACCACCACCATCGCGTCGGTCTGCAACAGCGACTGGGCGGAGTGGAATGCATCGGCAAACAGCGACGCTTCGATCCGGCCCGAGCGGTCGTCAAGGGTAATGAACCCCATCTTGTCGCCCTTTTTGTTCTTCATCACCCGCAGCGCGATGATCATGCCCGCGACGGTCTGGGTATCCCGCGCCGGCTTCAGGTCGATGATGCGCTGGCGGGCGAAACGCCGGATTTCACCTTCGTATTCGTCAATCGGGTGACCAGTGAGGTACAGGCCCAGGGTGTCCTTCTCGCCCTTGAGGCGCTCCTTGAGGGTCAGGTCCTTGGCCTTGCGATGGTTGGCGTAGACGTCAGCGTCGTCTTCGACGAACAGCCCGCCAAACAGGTCGGCGTGGCCGCTGTCGTGGGTGCGCGCGGTCTGTTCGGCGGCCTTGATCGCTTCTTCCATGGCGGTCAGCAATACCGCGCGATTGCGGTCGATGTTGGCCTGGTAAGCCTTTGGCTCATCATGGAAGTACGGACCCAGACGATCCAGGGCACCGCTTCGGATCAAGCCATCCAGGGTACGTTTGTTGATGCGCTTGAGGTCGACCCGGGCGCAGAAGTCGAACAGGTCCTTGAACGGCCCGTCCTGACGCGCCTCGGTAATCGCCTCCACCGGGCCTTCGCCCACGCCCTTGATCGCACCGAGGCCATAAATGATGCGGCCTTCGTCGTTGACCGTGAACTTGAACTCGGAGGTGTTCACGTCCGGCGCGTCGAGGCGCAGCTTCATGGTCCGCACTTCTTCGATCAAGGTCACGACCTTGTCGGTGTTGTGCATATCCGCAGACAGTACCGCGGCCATGAACGGCGCCGGGTAGTGAGCCTTCAGCCAGGCCGTCTGGTACGACACCAGGCCGTAGGCGGCGGAGTGGGATTTGTTGAAGCCGTAACCGGCGAATTTCTCTACCAGGTCGAAGATGTTACCGGCCAGGTCGGCGTCGATGTTGTTGGTGGCGCAACCCTCAATGAAGCCACCGCGCTGCTTGGCCATTTCCTCGGGCTTTTTCTTACCCATGGCTCGACGCAGCATATCCGCGCCGCCAAGGGTATAACCGGCCATGACCTGAGCAATCTGCATCACCTGTTCTTGATACAGGATGATGCCGTAGGTCGGTGCCAGCACCGGTTTGAGGCCTTCGTACTGGTAGTCGGAGTGCGGGTAAGCCAGTTCGGCACGCCCGTGCTTACGGTTGATGAAGTCATCCACCATGCCTGATTGCAGCGGGCCCGGACGGAACAGGGCCACCAGTGCGATCAAGTCTTCCAGGCAGTCGGGCTTGAGCTTTTTGATCAGCTCTTTCATGCCGCGGGATTCAAGCTGGAACACGGCCGTGGTTTCAGCCTTTTGCAGCAGGCTGTAGGTCGGCTTGTCGTCCAGCGGGATAAACGCGATATCCAACGGTGGCTCGTTGACCTTGGCACGATCGCGATTGATGGTCTTCAGCGCCCAGTCGATGATCGTCAGGGTCCGCAGGCCGAGGAAGTCGAACTTCACCAGGCCGGCCGCCTCCACGTCATCCTTGTCGAACTGGGTTACCAGGCCGTCGCCTTCTTCGTCGCAATAGATCGGCGAAAAGTCAGTCAGCTTGGTAGGCGCGATAACCACACCACCGGCGTGTTTGCCGACGTTACGCACCACGCCTTCGAGCTTGCGCGCCATGTCCCAGATTTCGGCCGCTTCTTCATCGACCTTGATGAAGTCCCGCAGGATTTCTTCCTGCTCGTAGGCTTTTTCCAGGGTCATGCCGACTTCGAATGGAATCATCTTCGACAGTCGGTCAGCCAGGCCGTAGGACTTGCCCTGCACCCGGGCCACGTCGCGGATTACCGCTTTCGCCGCCATGGAACCGAAGGTGATGATCTGGCTTACCGCATTGCGGCCGTATTTCTCGGCCACGTACTCAATAACCCGGTCGCGACCATCCATGCAGAAGTCGACGTCGAAGTCGGGCATCGATACCCGTTCCGGGTTAAGGAAACGTTCGAACAGCAGGTCATATTCCAGCGGGTCGAGGTCAGTGATCTTCTGCACATAGGCCACCAGCGACCCGGCACCCGATCCACGGCCTGGGCCCACCGGCACGCCGTTGCTTTTGGCCCACTGGATAAAGTCCATTACGATCAGGAAGTAACCGGGGAACCCCATCTGGATAATGATATCCAGCTCGAAATTCAGCCGGTCGACGTAGACCTGGCGCTTGGCGTCGTAATCTTCAGTGGTGTCCTTGGGCAGCAGGACGCTCAGGCGTTCCTCCAGGCCGTCGAAGGACACCTTGCGGAAATACTCGTCGATGGTCATGCCATCGGGGATCGGGAAGTTGGGCAGGAAGTGCTTGCCCAGCTTCACTTCAATATTGCAGCGCTTGGCAATTTCGACGGAGTTTTCCAGGGCCTCGGGCAGGTCACTGAACAGCTCGGCCATTTCATCGGCGCTTTTGAGGTACTGCTCTTCGCTGTAGTTTTTCGAGCGACGCGGATCGTCCAGCGCCCGGCCTTCGCCGATGCATACGCGAGTTTCGTGGGCCTCGAAGTCTTCCTTCTTGATAAAGCGCACATCGTTGGTCGCCACCAGCGGCGCGCCAAGCTTTTCAGCCAGGGCTACGGCGGCGTGCAACTGCTCTTCATCGTTGGGGCGGTTGGTACGCTGGATTTCCAGGTAGAAACGGTTGGGGAACACCTCCATCCACTCACGGGCCAGCACTTCTGCCTCGTGGGGATTGCCGCCTAACAGCGCGATGCCGATCTCACCCTCTTTGGCCGCCGAGAGCATGATCAGCCCTTCGCTGGCCTCGGCCACCCATTCGCGCTCGATGATGATCGAGCCGTTGCGCTGGCCATCGATGAAGCCACGGGAAATCAGTTCGGTGAGGTTGCGATAACCCACGCCGTTCATCGCCAACAGGCTGATGCGGCTCAATGGGTTATCCGGGTCTTTGTTCGACAGCCACAGGTCGGCGCCGCAGATCGGCTTGATGCCGGCGCCCATGGCGGCCTTGTAGAACTTGACCAGGGAGCACATGTTGTTCTGGTCAGTCACCGCCACGGCAGGCATGTTCATGCCCACCAGGGTTTTGACCAGGGGTTTGATCCGTACCAGGCCGTCGACCAGGGAGTATTCAGTGTGCAGGCGCAGGTGAACGAATGAAGCCGGCATAGTGATCCTGTCTAAAAACGTGGAGACAACAAGGCCCGGATTGTACCGGGCCTTGAGCAAAACATCAGCCTCGCGACTAAACCTCGCTGAGACTCTCCCGCGCTTCGTAAGCCTGGCGAACCGGGGCAAACGAACGGCGGTGGATCGGGGTCGGGCCCAGCCGCGCCAAAGCTTCCAGATGAACGGGCGTTGGATAACCTTTGTGCCCGCCAATGCCGTAGCCTGGGTAGATCAATTCAAAAGCCGCCATCTCACGGTCACGGCTGACCTTGGCCAGGATCGATGCAGCGGCAATCGCCGGCACCTTGCTATCACCCTTGACCACCGCTTCAGCCGGCATCGTCAGCTTCGGGCAGCGGTTGCCGTCGATCATCGCCATTTTGGGCGTGATGTGCAGGCCTTCAATAGCGCGCTGCATGGCCAGCATGGTGGCGTGCAGGATGTTCAGTTCGTCGATTTCTTCAACCTCAGCCCGAGCGATGTGCCAGCTCAGGGCTTTCTCACAGATCTCGTCGTAGAGTTTTTCTCGACGGGCTTCGGTGAGCTTCTTCGAATCGTTCAGGCCGAGGATCGGGCGGTTCGGGTCGAGAATCACTGCGGCGGTGACGACTGCGCCACACAGCGGGCCGCGACCGACTTCGTCAACACCGGCTACCAGATCAAGGGCATCGGCGACCAGGCTGAAATCCAGGCCCATTTGCGTCTTCATAGGGTTTCCTGTTTATGGCCGATCAAGGTCAGCACAGCATCTGCCGCCTGGTTCGACGCATCACGACGCAAGGTGCGGTGGATTTCGTCGAAACCACGGGTCTGCTCTTCGCCGCCATCGATCAACGGAAGCATGGTTTGCGCCAACGCCTCAGGCGTCGCTTCGTCCTGCAACAACTCGGGCACCAACAGACGCTGGGCCAGCAAATTGGGCAGGGAGATGTAGGGGCTTTTGACCATACGCTTGAGAATCCAGTAGGTCAGCGGCGCCAGGCGATAGGCAACGACCATCGGGCGCTTGTAGAGCAAGGCCTCGAGGGTCGCGGTGCCGGACGCGATCAGTACCGCATCGCAGGCAGCCAGGGCCAGGTGCGAGCCGCCGTCGAGCAGGGTCAACGGCAAGTTGCGCCCTACCAGCAATTCTTCAATTTGTGCACGGCGCTGAGGACTGGCGCATGGCAATACGAAGCGTACGCCCGGTTTCAGCGCCTGCAGACGTTCGGCAGCATCAAAGAACAGCGCGCCGAGACGACCGACTTCGCCACCACGGCTACCCGGCATCAAGGCGACCAACGGCCCGTCAGCCAAGCCCAGTTCGGCACGCGCCGCACCACGATCCGCCTGAAGCGGGATAGTGTCGGCCAGGGTGTGGCCGACAAACCGCACCGGCACGCCCTTCTCTTCGTAGAACCGGGCCTCGAACGGCAGCAGGGTCAGCATCAGGTCGCAGCCTTCGCGAATCTTCAGCACGCGCTTTTGCCGCCACGCCCACACGGACGGACTGACGTAATGCACGGTCTTGATCCCGGCCTGACGCAACTTGAGTTCGATATTGAGGGTGAAGTCCGGAGCGTCGATTCCGATAAAGACGTCGGGCTTTTCTTCGATCAGGGTCTGGATCAGCTTTTTGCGCCGAGCCAGCAGCTCACGCAACCGACCCAACACTTCCACCAGGCCCATGACCGACAAGCGCTCCATGGGAAAGTAGGACGTGAGGCCTTCAGCCTGCATCAGTGGACCGCCGACACCGATGAATTCAACCGCAGGATGCTGGAGCTTGAGGGCCCGCATCAGGCCTGCACCGAGAATATCGCCGGAAGCTTCTCCGGCCACCAACGCTATACGCAGCTTGGCCATGATCAGCGGGTGATGCCGCGAGTCGACGACTGGATCGAATCACGGAATATCGCGACTTCCGGAAACAATGCGGCGGGCTCCGTCAGTTCGATCAACGCCTGGTCAACCGTCAACCCCTGGCGGTAAACCACCTTGTAGGCGCGGCGCAGCGCGTGGATGGCGTCTTCGCTGAAGCCCCGACGGCGCATGCCTTCGAAGTTCATGCTGCGGGCTTCGGCCGGGTTGCCGAATACCGTGACGAATGCCGGAACATCCTTGCCAATGGCGGTACCCATGCCGGAAAAGCTGTGGGCGCCGATATGGCAGTACTGATGCACCAGGGTGAAGCCGGACAGGATCGCCCAATCGTCAACGTGCACGTGGCCGGCCAACGCGGTGTTGTTGACCAGGATGCAGTGGTTGCCGATGACGCTGTCATGGCCGATGTGCGCGTAGGCCATCACCAGATTGTGATCACCCAGGGTGGTCTCGGCGCGGTCCTGAACGGTACCGCGGTGAATGGTCACGCCTTCACGGATGATGTTGTGATCACCGATTACCAGACGCGTTTCTTCACCCTTGTACTTCATGTCCGGAGTGTCTTCGCCTATCGATGAGAACTGATAGATGCGGTTGTATTTGCCAATGCGCGTCGGGCCCTTGAGGATCACATGCGGCCCGATGACTGTCCCCTCGCCGATTTCCACACCTGCGCCGACGATCGACCAAGGGCCGACCTCAACGTCGGCGGCCAGTACGGCCGTCGGATCGATGATTGCGCGAGGGTCAATCAAACTCATAGTTTGCGTTCCGCACAGATGATTTCAGCCGAGCACACCGGCTTGCCGTCGACCGACGCCTGGCATTCGAACTTCCAGATCTGGCGCTTGCAGCTGATGAACTTGGCTTCCAGGATCAACTGGTCACCCGGGGTAACCGGGTTGCGGAAGCGCAGTTTGTCGGAGCCCACGAAATAGTAGAGCGTGCCATCGGCAGGCTTCAGGTCGAGCATTTTGAAACCAAGGATACCGGCAGCCTGGGCCATCGCTTCGATGATCAATACGCCCGGCATGATGGGATGCGCAGGGAAGTGACCGTTGAAGAACGGTTCGTTGATGCTGACATTCTTGTAGGCACGAATGCGCTTTTCCTCAACATTGAGGTCCACTACACGGTCCACCAGCAGGAACGGGTAACGGTGAGGCAGGTATTCGCGAATCTCGTTGATGTCCATCATTTCGGGGGGAAGCCTGTAATAAAGATTGGGAGCGTGCGGACTAAGGCACGCCCCTCTAGCAAATCAAGGAGGCAGTCTAGCGGCTGTGCACACTTGATATGGAAATGGTATCAGCCATCTGATGAAGCATTACCGCCAGGGGTCACGTCCCCAACACGCTTTTCCAGATGTTTCAGGCGCCGAGCGATATCGTCGAGCTGCCTCAGACGCGCCGCGCTCTTGCGCCATTCGGCCGCAGGCTGCATGGCCGTACCGGATGAATAAGACCCAGGTTCGGTAATCGAATGGGTCACCATGGTCATGCCGGTGATGAATACGTTGTCGCACACTTCGATATGGCCCACCAGGCCAACACCGCCGGCGAGCATGCAATGCTTGCCGATCTTGGTGCTGCCGGAGATCCCCACGCAGGCGGCCATGGCGGTGTGATCGCCAATCTGCACGTTGTGGGCGATCTGAATCTGGTTATCCAGTTTCACGCCGTTACCAATGACGGTATCGGCCAATGCCCCGCGGTCAACGGCAGTGTTGACGCCAATTTCAACGTCATCGCCGATCAACACACCGCCCACTTGGGCAATCTTGTGCCAGACACCCTTCGAGTTAGCGAAGCCGAAGCCCTCGCCGCCGATCACGGCACCTGACTGAATCACCACACGCTCACCAATACGCACGTCGTGGTACAGGGTCACACGCGGGGCCAGCCAGCCACCGGCACCAATCTCGCTGCGGGCGCCGATAAAGCACTGAGCACCCACCGTTACGCCCGGTCCGATACGGGCGCCGCTTTCGATCACCACAAAAGCACCGATGCTCGCGGCAGGATCAACCTGCGCGTCATCCGCGATCACCGCCGAAGGATGGATACCGGCGGCTGCCTTGGGTTTTGGATCGAACAGGTGCGATGCCCGGGCATACGCCAGGTACGGGTCGGCAACAACCAGCGCATCCCCGGCAAACCCTTCGGCATCAGCAGCCTTCAGCAACACGGCCGCGGCGTGGCTGTCGCCCAGGTATTTACGGTATTGGGGATTTGCCAGGAAGCTCAACTGAGCTGGGCCAGCCTCCTGCAAGGTGGCTAGCCCAGTGATTTCCTTCTCCGGAGAGCCACGCAAGGTGGCCCCCAGGAACTCGGCCAATTGGCCGAGCTTCATAGTCGCAGTCATGGCTTACTTCAGCTGATTCATGCGCTCGATCACCTGACGGGTGATGTCGTACTGAGGTTTAACGTCGATGACTGCACCGCGTTCGAATACCAGGTCAAAGGCACCTTTCTTGATGACTTCTTCCACAGCGCTGTCGAGTTTCGGCTTGAGCTGCTTGAGCATTTCGCGGTCAGCAACAGCCTTGGCTTCGTTCAGTTCCTTGGACTGGAACTGGTAGTCACGGGCCTTTTGCTTGAATTCAAGCTCCAGACGCTCGCGCTCGCCTTGCTGCATCTTGTCGCCACCGGCTACCAGACGATCCTGGATGCCCTTGGCGCTGCTTTCCAGCGTCTTCAGCTTGGTCAGCTGAGGACCGAATTTCTTCTCGGCATCCACGGCGTATTTCTTGGCCGCATCGGATTCCAGCAGGGCCATCTGATAGTTCAGAACAGCAATCTTCATTTCGGCAAAGGCCGGGGTCGCTACCAGGACAGTCGCCAGGAGAACCAATTGAGTCAACTTACGCACGATGCACTCCTACAGAATCCGTTGTCATTATCTTGGGTCAGACGCTTAGAACGTCTGGCCGAGGGAGAATTGGAAAATCTGGGTTTCAGCGTTATCCGGTTTCTTGACCGGCATGGCCAGAGCAAAGCTCAACGGGCCAAGAGCGGTAACCCAAGTCACACCGACACCGACAGAGCTTGCCAGGTTGCTGAAGCTCACATCGTTACACTGGGTGTTGGACTTCGAGCCATTCGGGTTGGTGACCTGTTCACACTTGGAGTCGAACACGTTACCCACATCCCAGAAGACCGAAGTACGCAGGGAACGTTGATCTTTCACGAATGGCAGCGGGAACAGAATCTCAGCACCACCCTGGATCAATACGTTACCACCGAATGGCAGCGGTTTTTGGTCCGAGTCATCCACTGTACCTTGGTTACCCGTTACAGCCTCACCACGGCTCGGTGTACCACGAGGCCCCAGGGTGCTGTCCTTGAAGCCACGTACCGAGTTGAAACCACCGGCATAGTAGTTCTCATAGAACGGCAAGCCGCTGGTAGAACCATAACCGTCGCCATAACCCAACTCGGTGTGCAGGCGCATGGTGTAGTTTTCGCTCAAAGGCTGGAACAACTGGCCACGGTAGTCGAGTTTGAAGAACGACAGGTCGCTGCCCGGCGTGGTGGCTTCCAAGGTCAGGCTCTGGGAATGGCCGCGGGTCGCCAACACACCTTTGTTCAGGGTCGATTCCGACCAGCCGGCCGAAGCCTTGAAGTTCAGGAACTGGTCGCCTTCTTTACGCACGAAGTTGAAGATCTCATCCACGGTGTACACACCGGTCTTGATCTTGTCCTGTTGCGCGGTCAGGCCGAAGGTCAGACGCGAGGTCTCACTGATCGGGTAACCAATGTTGGCACCCACACCGAAGCTGTCGATGGCATAGCTTGCAACGTCGACGTCGAGGTCTTTGTAGTCGGTGGTGCGGTAGAAGGCGTTGTAGCCCAGGCTCACACCGTCAGCAGTCCAGTAGGGGTCGACATAACCGAAGTTATAACGGCTCTGGTATTCGCTTCGGGTCAGGCCGATGGAAACCTTGTTACCGGTACCGAGGAAGTTGTTCTGGGTGATCGAACCACCGAGGATCAGACCGGCACTCTGGGCGAAACCGACGCTGGCGGTAATCGAACCGGAAGCTTGCTCTTCTACGGCGTAGTTCACGTCAACCTGGTCATCCACGCCCGGTACAGCCGGGGTTTCGACGTTGACTTCCTTAAAGAAGCCCAGGCGCTCGAGGCGAACCTTGGACTGGTCGATCAGGTAAGTCGACGCCCAGCCACCTTCCATCTGACGCATTTCGCGACGCAGCACTTCGTCAGCCGACTTGGTGTTGCCACGGAAGTTGATGCGGTTCACGTAGGCACGCTTGCCCGGATCTACGACGAAGGTGATGTCTACGGTATGGTCTTCGTCGTGCGGGGTCGGTACGCCGTTGACGTTGGCGAAGGTATAGCCTTCGTTACCCAGGCGACGGGTGATCAGTTCGGACGTGGTGGTCATCAGCTTGCGCGAGAACACCTGATCTTTCTGCACCAGCAGCAGGGACTTGACCTGGTCTTCAGGCACTTTCAAGTCACCGCTGAGCTTGACGTCACGAACCTTGTACTTCTCGCCTTCGTTGACGTTGACGGTGATATAGACGTGCTTCTTGTCCGGGGTGATGGACACCTGGGTCGAAGCGATATCCATGTTGATATAGCCACGGTCCAGGTAGTAGGAACGCAGGCGCTCCAGGTCACCGGACAGTTTTTCGCGGGCGTACTTGTCATCGTTCTTGAAGAACGACAACCAGTTGGTGGTCTTGAGCTCGAACAGGTCGATCAGGTCATCATCGGAGAACTTGGTGTTACCCACCACGTTGATGTGCTGGATCGCCGCCACGGTGCCTTCGTTGATGTTGACCTTCAGGCCGACGCGGTTACGCGGCTGCGGTACCACTTCGGTCTCGACGGTTGCCGAGTAACGGCCCTGGGCAACGTACTGGCGTTGCAGCTCGTTACGCACGCCTTCGAGGGTGGCACGCTGGAAGATCTCGCCTTCGGCAAGGCCCGATTGCTTGAGGCCTTTCATCAGGTCTTCAGTGGAGATCGCCTTGTTGCCTTCGATCTCGATACTGGCGACAGAAGGCCGCTCGACGACGGTGATGACGAGGACGTTCCCTTCGCGACCCAGTTGGATATCTTGAAAGAACCCGGTTTTGAACAGCGCACGAGTGGATTCCACCAGGCGACGGTCATCAGCCTGTTCCCCGACGTTCAACGGCAAGGCACCAAAGACGCTACCCGCGGAAACCCGCTGGAGGCCGTTGACGCGAATATCGGAGATGGTGAAGGACTCGGCGTGAACTTCGGCGATCATCAATACGGTGAGAACCGCAGTTAGCAGCAGACGTTTCATGAAGTCCTTTCTTATTCCAACTGGCAATAAACAAACTGCCGCAAAATGCGGCAGATTCGCAATTCAGCGAAGCGTTACAGTCGTCCCAGATCGTTGACCAGAGCTAACAACATCACCCCGACCACCAAACTGATACCGATCTGTATCCCCCAACCCTGCACCCGATCCGACAAGGGGCGACCACGCGCCCACTCGACCAGATAAAACAACAGATGCCCCCCATCCAATACTGGAATGGGCAACAAATTCAGAACCCCAAGGCTAATACTCAGATAAGCCAGGAAATTCAGGAAATCTACAACGCCCGACTGGGCAGAAGCGCCCGCCACTTTAGCAATGGTTATCGGTCCACTCAAGTTTTTTACCGAGAGCTCGCCGAACAACATTTTCTTGAGGGAATCGAGGGTCAGCACACTCATGGTCCAGGTGCGTCTCGCCCCCTCGCCAATGGCCGCCAACGGCCCGTAGCTGACCTCTCGCACCATCGAGGGTGGCCACTCGACACCTTTCACCCCGGCGCCCAGGTAACCCCCGGCGGCCTTGGCTTCCCCGCGAACCGCCAGGGTCACAGGGACGTCGATTTGAGCACCATCGCGCTCAACTTTCAGCACAATTTTGGTATCTGGACGCACACGCACCAGGTCGACCACCTGCTGCCAGTCATTCAGTGCCTGGCCATCGAGGGCCAACAGGCGATCGCCGGTTTTCAGACCTGCGGCCTGGGCCGGCCCCTTCGGATCCAGCTCTGCCAGCACCGGCGGCAACGCCGGGCGCCATGGACGGATGCCCAGGGATTTGATCGGATCAGGCTCATCGGAGCCTTTCAGCCAGTGGTCCAGGGTCAGCTCGCGCGGCGTTTCAGTGGTGGAGTCCTGCTCGCGTACCACCAACTTCACGATGCCGCTTTCACCCAGGCGACGCACCAACTGCAAATTGACCGCCCCCCAGCCGGTAGTGGGTTCGCCATCAACTGCAACAATTTCTTGCCCGGCGGTCAGGCCCGCCTTGGCCGCCATGCTGTCTGCCTCGACCGCACCAATGACCGGACGCACTTGCTGGCTACCCAGCATCGCCAGGACCCAGAAAAACACCATCGCCAACAGGAAGTTGGCGATCGGGCCTGCCGCGACGATGGCAATGCGCTGACGAACGGTCTTGCGATTGAAGGATTGGTCCAACTGATCAGCCGGCACTTCACCTTCGCGCTCATCGAGCATCTTGACGTAGCCGCCCAACGGGATGGCCGCAATCACAAACTCGGTGCCACGACGGTCGTGCCAGCGCAGCAACGGCATGCCGAAGCCTACGGAGAAGCGCAGCACCTTGACGCCGCAACGACGCGCGACCCAGAAATGGCCGAACTCGTGGAAGGTGACCAGCACACCCAGAGCAACCAGGGTGCCGACAATCATGTAGAGCGCACTCATCTAATTTCTCCGCCTTTCAATCCAGTGCCTGAAGGCTCAAACACGCCTGAAGACTAACGCGCATTGCGGTTCAACCACTGCTCAGCCAAGGCCCGGGCCTTTGCATCCGCTTCGAACACCGCGCCCAGATCATTCACGGCGACGACGGGTTCAAGGTTTAAAACGTCTTCGATCATACTCGCGATCTGCGGAAAGCGGATGCGCCGGTCCAGAAACGCCGCCACCGCCACTTCATTGGCCGCATTCAGCATCGCCGGGGCGCTGTTACCTGCCTCGGCAGCTTGCCGCGCAAGACGCAGGCAAGGGAAGCGTTGCTCGTCGGGCGCTTCGAAGTCCAGACGGGCAATGGCAAACAGATCCAACGGCGCAACACCCGAATCAATCCGCTCCGGCCACGCCAGGGCATTGGCGATCGGCGTGCGCATGTCCGGATTGCCCAACTGGGCCAATACCGAGCCATCCACGTAATCCACCAGGGAATGAATCACACTTTGCGGGTGGATCACCACCTCGACCTGATCCGGCCGGGCATCGAACAGCCAGCAGGCCTCGATCAGCTCCAGGCCCTTGTTCATCATGCTCGCCGAGTCCACCGAGATCTTGCGCCCCATGGACCAGTTCGGATGAGCACATGCCTGGTCGGGAGAAACATGCTCCAGATCGGCCAACGGTGTCTGCCGGAAAGGACCGCCAGAAGCTGTCAGCAGAATACGGCGTACACCGACCTGGCTCAGCCCACGGGCAAAATCACCGGGCATGCATTGGAAAATCGCGTTGTGTTCGCTGTCCAGCGGCAGCAGCACGGCGCCGCTCTTGCGCACCGCCTGCATAAAGAGCGCACCGGACATCACCAGCGCTTCTTTATTGGCCAGCAGAATCTTCTTGCCTGCATCAACGGCGGCCAGGGTCGGACGCAAGCCGGCAGCGCCGACAATCGCCGCGACGACGGTGTCGACATCAGGGTCAGCCGAAACCTGGCACAACCCCTCCTCCCCCACCAGCACCTGAGTCGCCAGGCCCGCAGCGCGCAGGTCATCCTGCAAACCACGTGCAACTGCCGCTTCGGGCACCACTGCGTATTGCGGCGCGTGCCGTACACACAGTGCCAGCAGTTCGCTCAGGCGACTGAAGCCGGTCAATGCGAATACTTGATAACGCTCGGGATGACGGGCAATCACATCCAGGGTGCTTAGCCCCACCGAGCCGGTGGCACCCAGCACGGTCACCTGCTGCAGGCGACTCACGAGGCAGCCATCCACAGCAGCACGGCAAAGATCGGGATCGCGGCCGTCAGGCTGTCGATACGGTCAAGCACGCCACCGTGACCCGGCAGCAGGTTACTGCTGTCCTTGATCCCGGCCTGCCGCTTGAACATGCTTTCGGTCAGGTCACCGACCACCGAGATGAACACGACCACGGCCGCCCCCACCAGGGACAGGAGCATTTCCTTGACGGTCCAGCCACGCACCACACCGACCACCAGGGTAATCACCAGGGTCAAGGCCAGGCCGCCATACACGCCTTCCCAGCTTTTACCCGGACTGACAGCCGGCGCCAGCTTGCGCTTGCCGAAGGCACGACCAGAGAAGTAGGCGCCGATATCAGCCCCCCACACCAACACCATCACCGCCATGATCAGCCAGTTACCCAACTGCATCTGCTTGATGTAGACCAGACCCTGCCAGGCAGGCAGCAAAATCAAAAGACCGATCACCAGTTTGCAGGCGACGCTGGACCAGTGGCCGCTGGTGCCCGGATACGTCAGCACCAGATAGGTCGCCAACGCCCACCACAATACCGCCGCACCCAGTACCCAGGGTGCCAAGTCCGGCAGGATGTACATCAGGAACATCAACAGCGCCACGACAGCGGCGTACACCACACGCGGCAACTGCGCGGCGAAACCCGCCAGGCGCGCCCATTCCCAGGCACCCAGCGTCACCACCAGGCCAATGAACAGCGCGAAGCTTGCACCTTCAAGCAGGAAAAACCCGCACAGGGCAATAGGCAGCAGGATCAGCGCCGTGATGATTCGTTGTTTAAGCATTAAACCCGGGCTCCAGCTTCGATCTGCTCGCTCGTTTTACCGAAGCGACGCTGACGGGAAGCGAAATCGGCCAGCGCATTGCGCATGGCATCGTGTTTGAAGTCCGGCCAGAACAGGTCGGAGAAGTACAGTTCGGTATAGGCCAACTGCCACAACAGGAAGTTGCTGATGCGATGGTCGCCACCGGTACGAATACACAGGTCGGGTAATGGCAGGTCGCCGGTCACCAGACAGGTTTGTAACAGCTCGGGCGTGATGTCTTCCGGGCGCAGATGGCCGGCCTGCACTTCCCGCGCCAGGCGCTGCGCTGCCTGGGCAATATCCCACTGGCCGCCGTAGTTGGCCGCGATCTGCAGCACAAAACGGTTACTGCCGGCAGTGATCGCCTCAGCTTCGCGCATGGCCGCTTGCAGTTCCGGATGGAACCGCGAACGGTCGCCGATGATGCGCAGGCTGATGTTGTTCTCGTTCAGGCGCTTGGCCTCACGACGCAATGCCTTGAAGAACAGGTCCATCAAGGCACTGACTTCCTCGGCCGGGCGCTGCCAGTTTTCACTGGAGAACGCGAACAGGGTCAACACCTCGACCTTGGCCTCGGCACACACCTCGATCACGGCACGCACAGCATCGACACCCGCTTTATGCCCGGCAACGCCTGGCATAAAGCGCTTCTTCGCCCAGCGATTATTCCCGTCCATGATGATCGCGACATGGCGCGGCACCACGGAGGGCACAGTCTGCTTGGTCTTTTCCATGAAGGCGTCCTGACCCCTTATACGGCCATCAGGTCCTTTTCTTTATCTTCCGTGGCCTTGGTGATCTGGGCCTCGGCATCTTTAGTCAGCTTATCGATATCGGCGACGGCACGACGCTCTTCGTCTTCGCTGATTTCCTTGTCCTTGACCAGCTTCTTCAGGTCACCCAGGGCATCACGACGAATGTTGCGCACGGCAACGCGCGCATCTTCTGCGGCGCTACGTGCCTGCTTGGTGAAGCCCTTGCGGGTTTCTTCGGTCAGGGCAGGCATGGAGATCAGCAGCAATTCGCCCAGGTTGGTCGGATTGAGGTTCAGGCCGGCGCTCTGGATCGCCTTGTCGACGGCGCCAAGCATGTTGCGCTCAAAAGCCACGACCTGCAGGGTGCGCGAATCTTTAACAGTGATGTTGGCCACTTGGGTGATGGAGGTATCAGCGCCGTAGTACGGCACCATCACGCTGCCCAGAATGCTTGGGTGGGCCTTGCCGGTACGAATCTGACCAAATGCATGGTTCAGAGACTCCAGGGATTTGTGCATGCGCTCTTGAGCGTCTTTCTTGATTTCGTTGATCATTGTTCGATTTCCTCGATCAGAGTCCCTTCCGCGCCGCCATGTACGATGTTCAGCAGGGCGCCGGGCTTGTTCATGTTAAATACGCGCAGCGGCATCTTGTGGTCGCGGCACAAGCAAATAGCCGTCAGGTCCATCACACCCAGCTTGCGATCCAGTACTTCATCATAAGTCAGATGATCGAACTTCTCGGCATGCGGGTCTTTGAATGGGTCTGCAGTGTAAACACCGTCAACCTTGGTGGCCTTGAGCACCACGTCCGCGTTGATCTCGATACCACGCAGGCAGGCTGCCGAATCGGTGGTAAAGAACGGGTTGCCAGTACCGGCAGCAAAAATCACTACTTCCTTGGCATCCAGGTGGCGCATGGCTTTGCGACGATCATAGTGATCCGTTACGCCAACCATGGAAATAGCCGACATCACGATAGCGGTGATATTGGCGCGCTCGAGGGCGTCACGCATCGCCAGGGCGTTCATCACAGTGGCCAGCATGCCCATGTGGTCGCCTGTCACCCGATCCATGCCGGCAGCGCTCAGCGCCGCACCGCGGAACAGGTTGCCGCCGCCGATCACCAGACCGACCTGAACACCGATACCGACCAACTGGCCGACTTCCAGCGCCATGCGATCGAGCACCTTGGGATCGATCCCAAACTCTTCCGAGCCCATCAGGGCCTCGCCGCTAAGCTTGAGTAGAATGCGTTTATAGCGAGCCTGATGACCACTGCCCTGCTGAGCCATTGCGAATCTCTCCTGCGGCGTATTTTTTGAAAATTCTTGGCAAGCCGTTTACGGCCTGCGTTCACTCTAGCTTGACGCTGTCACAGCGCCATCGGAACACGGCTTTGTAAGCCAGTTCCAAAGGGAAACCAATAAAATTGATCACCCCATTTGAAAAGAGGCTGCGCGCGTAAGCGGGCAGCCTCTTTTGGGCGACAGTTAAAAACCGTCTTACTTCTTGGTGGCAGCCAGCTGGGCAGCAACTTCTTCAGCGAAGTTGTCGACCGGCTTCTCGATGCCGTCGCCTACTTTGTAGTAGGTGAAGGAAACGATTTCAGCACCGGCTTTCTTGGCCAGTTCGCCAACCTTGATTTCAGGGTTCTTGACGAACGCCTGCTCAACCAGGGAAGCCTCAGCCAGGAACTTGCTGATGCGGCCTTTAACCATGTTTTCAACGATGTTTTCAGGCTTGCCTTTGATTTTTTCTTCGTTCAGCTGCAGGAACACGGCTTTCTCGCGTTCGATGGCTTCAGCAGAAACTTCCGATGGCAGCAGGAATTCAGGGTTGCTGGCCGCTACGTGCATAGCGATGTCTTTGGCCAGTTCAACGTTGCCGCCTTTCAGGGCAACCACAACACCGATCTTGTTGCCGTGCAGGTAAGCACCCACAACATCGCCTTCAACGCGGGTCAGACGACGAATGTTAACGTTCTCGCCTACTTTACCTACCAGAACCAGACGATCAGCTTCTTGAGCTTCGATCAGCGGAGCGGCGTCGGTCAGTTTGTCAGCGAACGCTTTTTCAACGCTGGCAGCGACGAAGTTTTTGAAGTCGTCTTGCAGAGCCAGGAAGTCGGTCTGCGAGTTAACTTCCAGGATAACGGCGGATTTGCCGTCTTCCTTGATTGCGATAGCGCCTTCAGCAGCGACGTTGCCTGCTTTCTTGGCAGCCTTGATAGCGCCCGAAGCACGCATGTCATCAATGGCTTTTTCGATGTCGCCGCCGGCCTTGGTCAAGGCCTTTTTGCAATCCATCATGCCTTCGCCGGTACGCTCACGCAGTTCTTTAACCAACGCTGCAGTAATCTCTGCCATTTTCAAAATCCTCTTGGATAGGTTTTCAACCATTCCACCCGATTGAACGGGCGATCAATTCTTCCCGAACCACCCTTGTAGGCCGCTGCACGTTACAGATGTTGTAGCTGCGCTGCCGACAAATGGTTTTCGAGGTGGCAAAAAGGGGGCCAAGCCCCCTTTTTGCTTACTGAGTCAACGCCAAGGCGTCAGTTACTCAGCTGCTGCTACCGGAGCTTCTTCAACGAACTGCTCGGTGCCGCCAGCAACGTGGTTGCGACCACGGATTACAGCGTCAGCCATCGAACCCATGTATAGCTGGATAGCGCGGATTGCGTCATCGTTGCCTGGGATGATGTAGTCAACGCCTTCCGGGCTGCTGTTGGTATCGACTACGCCGATAACCGGGATACCCAGCTTGTTAGCTTCGGTGATCGCGATGCGCTCGTGATCAACGTCGATAACGAACAGTGCGTCAGGCAGACCGCCCATGTCCTTGATACCACCCAGGGAACGATCGAGCTTTTCCAGGTCGCGAGTGCGCATCAGCGCCTCTTTCTTGGTCAGCTTGGCGAAAGTACCGTCTTCGGCTTGCACTTCAAGGTCACGCAGACGCTTGATGGAAGCACGGATGGTTTTGAAGTTGGTCAGCATGCCGCCCAACCAGCGGTGATCGACGTACGGCGAACCGCAACGTGCTGCTTCTTCAGCAACGATCTTGCCAGCGGAACGCTTGGTGCCGACGAACAGAATCTTGTTTTTGCCCTGGGCCAGGCGTTCTACGAAAGTCAGAGCTTCGTTGAACATTGGCAGGGTTTTTTCAAGGTTGATGATGTGGATCTTGTTACGCGCGCCGAAAATGTACTTACCCATTTTCGGGTTCCAGTAACGGGTCTGGTGACCGAAGTGCACACCGGCCTTCAGCATATCGCGCATGTTGACTTGGGACATGATAGTTCCTTAATAAGTCGGGTTTGGCCTCCACGTATCCCAATGACCAACCAGTGGCATTCGCCTCCGGCACCCAGGTCATCGTGTCGACACGTGTGTGGATTTAAGCTTTGCGGGGTATCCCCGGAAAGCGGCGCATTTTATACCACAGAGCTTGCAAAAACGAAACCCGCAATCACATTTGCCGTCAGTCGCTTTTGCCTAAGCCTTTGAATAGAGCCAGAATGCCCCCAACCTTATAGACAGAAGCGATCGCCAGACGCTCATGGTTTCACCCCTGCGTCTGCTAGAATCGCGTTTTTTGGGCTTGTGCGAATTCTGCAACCTTTTATCGCACACCCGTAAACCGTATTGATTTCAGCGCGTCGCGCTAGAGAGAGCCTGTATGACCGTCACCCTCAAAACCGCCGAAGATATCGCTGGCATGCGTGTTGCCGGCAAGTTGGCTGCCGACGTGCTGGAAATGATTGCCGAACACGTCAAGCCCGGCGTCACCACCGAAGCGCTGGACCGCATTTGCCACGACTATATCGTTGACGTGCAAAAAGCCATCCCTGCCCCACTGAACTACAAGGGCTTCCCCAAGTCGATCTGCACCTCGATCAACCACGTGGTGTGCCACGGGATTCCCGGCGACAAGCCGTTGAAAGACGGCGATACCCTGAACATCGACGTCACCGTCATCAAGGACGGCTACCACGGCGACACCAGCCGCATGTTCCACGTCGGCAACGTGCCGGTCTGGGCCGAGCGCCTGTCGCAAGTGACCCAGGAATGCATGTACAAGGCCATCGAGATCGTCAAGCCTGGCTGCCGCCTGGGCGACATCGGTGAAATCATCCAGAAGCACGCTGAAAAGAACGGCTTCTCGGTGGTGCGCGAATTCTGCGGCCACGGCATCGGCAAGGTATTCCACGAAGAGCCACAGATCCTGCACTACGGCCGCGCCGGCACCGGCATGGAGCTGAAGGCAGGCATGACCTTCACCATCGAGCCGATGATCAACCAGGGCAAGGCCGACACCAAGGTACTGGGCGACGGCTGGACCGCCATCACCAAGGACCGCAAGCTCTCGGCGCAGTGGGAACACACCCTGCTGGTCACCGACACCGGCTACGAGATCTTCACTCTGCGGGCCGACGACACGATTCCCCGCGTTTCGGCGTAATGTTTGCACCGGTTTTCTAATTAGCAACGCTGTGACCCATAGATAGAAAGGAAAACCGATCGATGCCCCAGGTGGATCCCGAACTCTTCGACCGCGGCCAGTTCCAGGCGGAACTGGCGCTGAAGGCCAGCCCCATCGCCGCCTTCAAGAAGGCCATTCGTCAGGCCCGCGAGGTGCTCGACGGGCGCTTTCGTACGGGCCGGGATATCCGACGGCTGATCGAGGACCGCGCCTGGTTCGTCGACAACATCCTGCAAAAGGCCTGGGAACAGTTCAGCTGGAGTGAAGACGCCGATATCGCCCTGGTGGCGGTAGGCGGCTACGGCCGTGGTGAACTGCACCCCTACTCCGATATCGACCTGCTGATTTTGCTGGACAGTGCCGATCACGAAATTTTCCGCGACTCCATCGAGCGTTTTCTGACGTTGCTGTGGGACATTGGCCTGGAAGTCGGCCAAAGCGTGCGCTCGGTGGACGAATGCGCCGAGGAAGCCCGCGCCGACCTGACGGTGATCACCAACCTGATGGAAAGCCGCACCATCGCCGGCCCCGAGCGCCTGCGCCAGCGCATGCTGGAAGTCACCAGCACCGCGCACATGTGGCCGAGCAAGGACTTCTTCCTGGCCAAGCGCGCCGAGCAGAAGGCCCGGCACCACAAGTACAACGACACCGAATACAACCTGGAACCCAACGTCAAAGGCTCCCCGGGCGGGCTGCGGGATATCCAGACGATTTTGTGGGTTGCCCGCCGTCAATACGGCACCCTGAACCTGCGCGCCCTGGCCGGGGAAGGCTTCCTGGTAGAGAGCGAAAACGCCTTGCTGGCCTCCTCCCAGGAATTCCTGTGGAAAGTGCGCTACGCGTTGCACATGCTGGCCGGTCGCTCCGAAGACCGCCTGCTGTTCGACCACCAGCGCTCCATCGCGACCCTGCTGGGGTTTGAAGGCGAAGACGCGAAGACCAGCATCGAAAGCTTCATGCAGCAGTACTACCGTGTGGTAATGAGCATTGCCCAGCTCAGCGACCTGATCATCCAGCACTTCGAAGAAGTGATCCTGGCCCCGGAAAACGAAGCACCGCCACAGCCGATCAACTCGCGCTTCCAGCTCCACGATGGCTACATCGAGGCTCGCAACGACAACGTGTTCAAACGCACGCCGTTCGCCATGCTGGAAATCTTCGTGTTGATGGCCCAACAGCCGGAAATCAAGGGCGTGCGCGCCGACACCATTCGCTTGCTGCGGGAAAACCGTCACCTGATCGACGACGACTTCCGTAACGACATTCGCAACACCAGCCTGTTTATCGAGCTGTTCAAGTGCAAGATCGGCATCCACCGCAACCTGCGGCGCATGAACCGCTACGGGATCCTGGGACGTTACCTGCCGGAGTTCGGCTTTATCGTCGGGCAGATGCAGCACGACCTGTTCCACATCTATACGGTGGACGCCCACACCCTGAACCTGATCAAGCACCTGCGTAAGTTGCAGTACACCCAGGTGTCAGAGAAATTCCCGCTGGCCAGTAAGCTCATGGCGCGCCTGCCCAAGCCGGAATTGATCTACCTCGCCGGCCTGTACCACGACATCGGCAAGGGCCGCCACGGTGACCACTCGGAAATTGGCGCGGTGGATGCCGAGGCGTTCTGCCAGCGTCATCAGTTGCCACTTTGGGACAGCCGGCTGATTGTGTGGCTGGTGCAAAACCACCTGGTGATGTCCACCACCGCCCAGCGCAAGGACTTGTCCGACCCGCAGGTGATCCATGATTTCGCCCAGGCCGTCGGCGACGAAACCCGTCTCGACTACCTGTACGTGCTCACCGTGTCCGACATCAACGCCACCAACCCGACGCTATGGAATTCCTGGCGCGCCAGCCTGTTGCGCCAGCTCTACACCGAGACCAAGCGCGCGCTGCGTCGCGGCCTGGAGAACCCGGTGGACCGTGAAGAGCAGATCCGCCGCACCCAAAGCGCGGCCCTGGATATTCTGGTGCGTGGCGGCAACGACCCGGACGACGTCGAGCAACTCTGGTCGCAACTGGGGGACGACTACTTCCTGCGCCACACCGCCGGCGACGTGGCCTGGCACAGCGACGCGATCCTGCAGCAGCCGGCCGATGGCGGGCCGCTGGTGCTGATCAAGGAAACCACCCAGCGCGAGTTCGAAGGCGGTACGCAGATCTTCATCTACGCACCCGACCAGCACGACTTCTTCGCCGTGACCGTGGCCGCGATGGACCAGCTCAACCTGAACATTCACGACGCCCGGGTCATCACCTCCAGCAGCCAGTTCACCCTCGACACCTACATCGTGCTCGACACGGAAGGCGAGTCCATCGGCGACAACCCGGAGCGAGTGAAAAAGATCCGCAAAGGCCTCACCGACGCGCTGCGCAACCCTGACGACTACCCGACCATCATCCAGCGCCGGGTACCGCGCCAGCTCAAGCACTTTGCGTTTGCCCCCGAGGTGACCATCCACAACGATGCCCAACGCCCGGTGACGGTGCTGGAACTCAGCGCGCCGGACCGCCCAGGCCTGTTGGCGCGGATCGGCACGATCTTCCTGGAGTTCGACCTGTCGTTGCAGAACGCCAAGATTGCGACCCTGGGCGAACGGGTGGAAGACGTGTTCTTCATTACCGATGCCGACAACCAGCCGCTTTCCGACCCCGAACTGTGCCGACGCTTGCAGGAAGCCATCGTCCAGCAGTTGAGCGTCAATCAGGAGACCGGCGTCGAGACGTCACGCTTGAGCATCTGACCGACCGACCATTTTCAGCTTCCAATGAATTGAACGAGATTTATCGATGAACAATGCCCTGAACCAGTTGCAGCCCTACCCGTTCGAGAAATTGCGCGTCCTGCTGGGCAGCGTCACGCCGAACCCGGACAAGCGTCCGATCGCCCTCTCCATCGGCGAGCCGAAGCATAAATCTCCGCAGTTCGTCGCCGACGCGCTGGCCAACAACCTGGACCAGATGGCGGTGTACCCCACCACCCTGGGCATTCCCGCCCTGCGCGAAGCCATTGGCGCCTGGTGCGAGCGCCGTTTCAGCGTGCCCAAGGGCTGGTTGGACCCGGCGCGCAACATCCTGCCGGTGAACGGCACCCGTGAAGCGCTGTTCGCCTTCACCCAGACCGTGGTCAACCGTGGTGACGACGCGCTGGTGGTCAGCCCGAACCCGTTCTACCAGATCTACGAAGGCGCTGCGTTCCTCGCCGGGGCCAAGCCGCACTACCTGCCGTGCCTGGATGAAAACGGCTTCAACCCGGATTTCGACGCCGTATCGCCGGACATCTGGAAACGCTGCCAGATCCTGTTCCTGTGCTCGCCAGGCAACCCGACCGGCGCATTGATCCCCGTCGACACCCTGAAAAAGCTGATCGCCCTGGCCGACGAATACGACTTCGTAATCGCCGCCGACGAGTGCTACAGCGAGTTGTACTTCGACGAACAAACCCCACCGCCGGGCCTGCTCAGCGCCTGCGTCGAACTGGGTCGCCAGGACTTCAAGCGCTGCGTGGTGTTCCACAGCCTGTCCAAACGCTCCAACCTGCCGGGCCTGCGTTCGGGTTTTGTGGCCGGTGATGCGCAGATTCTCAAGGGTTTCCTGCTGTACCGCACTTACCACGGCTGCGCGATGCCGGTGCAAACCCAACTGGCGAGTATCGCCGCCTGGCAGGACGAAGCCCACGTGCAGGCCAACCGCGATCTGTACCGGGAGAAGTTCGATGCCGTACTGGCGATCCTCAAGCCGGTGCTGGACGTGCAAAACCCCGACGGCGGCTTCTACCTGTGGCCGAACGTGAAGCGCGACGATGCCGCGTTCTGCCGTGACTTGTTCGTGGAAGAACACGTGACCGTGGTACCGGGCTCGTACCTGTCGCGGGAAGTGGACGGGGTCAACCCGGGCGCCGGGCGTGTGCGCCTGGCGCTGGTCGCGCCGTTGGCGGAGTGCGTGGAAGCGGCGATGCGGATTCGCGATTTTATTCAGCGTCGCCGGTAAACCCTGTAGGAGCCGGCTTGCCGGCGATAGCGTCTTCAAGTGCGCCATCGCTGGCAAGTCAGCGCCTAAACCGTATCGCGAAACGGAACCAAACCTCGGTAAGTGCCACTTAGATGCACTCTACTTGCAGGATTACACAATGACCCTTAACCCAGTTACCACTGCCGCAAATTCATTTCCAACCAGCGCTTACGATCCGACTAGCGAAGATAATTTCAGCGAGACTCAAACAGAAGCCGTAGGGCGAAATAGACGTGGCATCGCGGCCCCTAACGCACTATGGCCAAGTGGAACCCTCACTGTCGGCCTTGATATTCAGAATGAAAATAGCGAGCGCGTGATAAAGCAAGCGATCTGTGAATGGATTCGAGAGACCCCGTCGCTCAACGTAAAATTTGTACAAGGCAATAACGGTCAAATACGAATATCCGATGACCCGAATATCGAAGGTAATTGGTCCTCGTTAGGTACTGAGGCCAATAATGTGAACAAGAGCCAGCCCACAATGCATCTGGACAGGACCGACAACACAAAAGATCTTTACGCTACCGCCTTGCATGAATTCGGCCATGCGCTGGGGCTGGAACACGAACACCAACACCCGGATGCCAAAACAAATTGGGATAAAGCCGAGGTAACGCGCAGAGCTGAGAACAGAGGGTATCCTGTTGATCAAGTCTTAGACGCCACCTTTAATAAATTCCCAGCCACAGGTGCCAAGGTAACGCCTTACGACCCTAATTCGGTGATGCATTATAAGTTTCCCGAAAATGAGGACCTTAGTAAGAAAACGATGTTTGGCGTAAACGACAAATTATCCGAAGGTGACAAACAGCTCGCCAACGAACTCTATAAGTTAAAGCATTGAAAAATCCCCAATCGGGAAGATCAACTACTTTAAAGTCCCCAAGTTCGCCTCACTCATATCCAGGTCGGCCAACACCTCTCGCAGCACGTCATCACCAATCTGGTGGTGACGGCTCAGGCTATACAGTTCCAGACGCTGCGCCCGCAGGGCCTTGAGCCGCAACTTGCGCTCCAGTTGATCCATCTGCAGCGCCAGCGCCTGGGCTTCGGCCGAATCGTTGAACACTTCCAGTTGATGACGATACTCCGACATCAACCGCGCCTTGAGCTCGGTGGCCAAGGCTGCCTGGGCGGCATCCAGAGGTGCCGCTTCAGCAGGCTCTTCGGTTTCGAGTGCGTGGATAGCAGCCACGGCAGTCTTCTTCCAGGCCTCGCGCACTTCATTGTGGCGCTTCTCATCCGGGCTCTTCTCGATGCCGCGTAACAGCAGCGGCAAAGCGATGCAGGCCGCGACCAGTGACAACAGGATCACACCGGCGGCGATGAAGATCAGCAGGTCGCGCTCGGGAAAATCCTGCCCCGGCGCAAGTAGTAACGGTACCGACATCACACCGGCCAAGGTCACGGCACCGCGTACGCCACCGACGGTCAGCAGCCAGCAGGACCGCGCGGTGGGCACCAGTGTCAGTTCACTTTTCCCACGAATCCGGCGCAATAAACCCGACAGCCGCCAGATGCTCTGCACCCAGATAAACCGCAACACCACCAGCACCAGGAAAATCGCGATCACGTCCAGGCAGCGATACAACAAAGTCGGCCACAACGTCGGCTCGTGACTGACCACCGCCTTGATGATGTCCGGCAATTGCAGTCCCAGCAGCAGGAAGATCAAGCCGTTAAACGCAAACTCCAACAGCGACCAGACACTGCGGTTGAGCAACCGGGTGCTGGTCTGGCGCGGCAGCAGGTCGAGCCAGCTTTGCATCATCCCCGCGGCCACCGCCGACAAGATGCCCGAGGCGCCAAGGCGTTCGGCCAGCACGTAGGCCGCAAACGGCAGCAGCAACATGAACACCACATGCGTCGCCGGGTCGTCCCAGCCCCGGGCGATCATCCAGGACCGCAAGCGACCCACCAGCCAGCTCAAGGCCACGCCAATGGCCAGGCCACCGACGGCCACCAGCACAAACGTCAGGCTGGCATTCGCCAGGGAAAACACCCCGGTCACCGCCGCCACCAGGGCGAACTTGAAGGTCACCAGGCCCGAGGCGTCATTCATCAGCGCCTCGCCCTGAAGCATGTGCATCAGCGGTGTTGGCAGACGATTCTGGGAAATGGCTGATACCGCCACGGCGTCCGTCGGCGACAACACGGCCGCCAGGGCGAAGGCCACCGGCAGTGGGATACTCGGCAACAGCCAGTGAATGAAGTAACCGGCACCGACCACGGTGAACAGCACCAGGCCCACCGCCAGCGTCAGGATCGGCCCGCGCAGGCGCCACAATTCACGCTTGGGCATACGCCAGCCATCGGAGAACAGCAGCGGCGGCAGAAACAGGAAAAGAAACAACTCGGGATCGAGGGCTACATGCAGGCCGAGGGTCGGCCACGCCAGCAAGGCGCCGGCGGCAATCTGCACCAGAGGCAACGGCAGTGGGATGATGCGCCCGACCAGGCGCGAAACGCTGACCAGCATCAGCAGGATAAGTACGGTGTAGGCGGTTTGCATAACGCGGGATTCCCAGACAATCAACTTGCAACAACACACATCAGGCAACAACTCGCCGTTGAAGTGCCATATTAGCCGCCTATGCTGCGCGATGGCCTTTGCACAAAAGTCGCACGCGAGCAAAACGTAAGTGTGACGAGCGGCGCCGAAAGCCGCTGGCCATGGCATAATCCTTGACCTTTCATCTGCGTCAGCCCAAAGGGGGGCAATTCCTTGACCGCTTCAAGCAAAACGTTGCACCTTTTCGGCATCAAAGCCTGCGACACCATGAAAAAGGCACGCACCTGGCTCGATGAGCACGCTATCCAGTATGAGTTTCATGACTACAAAACGGCCGGTATCGACCGCGAACACTTGACCCAATGGTGCAATGAGCACGGTTGGCAGGTGGTTTTGAACCGTGCGGGCACCACCTTTCGCAAACTCGAAGACGAACGCAAAGCCGATCTCGACCAGGCGAAAGCCATTGAATTGATGCTCGCGCAACCCTCGATGATCAAGCGCCCCGTGCTTGATCTCGGTGACAAAACCCTGATTGGCTTCAAGCCAGATAGTTATTCGGCGGCCCTCAAGTAGGCCAGCCCACTCCATTTTTGTAGAGGTAACAGCATGTCCAATTCCCTGTTCAGCCTGGGCTTCGGCGTCGGCACTCAGAACCGCCAAGGTGCTTGGCTGGAAGTGTTTTACGCACAACCGCTGCTCAATCCATCGGCTGAAATCATCGCTGCCATCACCCCGATCCTCGGTTACACCGAAGGCAACCAGGCGATCACTTTCACCGTCACCCAGGCCCTGCAACTGGCTGACGCGCTCAAAGGCGTCGACGCCGCCCAAGCCGCCCTGTTGAGCCGCCTGGCTGAAAGCCACACACCGCTGGTCGCCACCCTCCTGGCCGAAGACGCCGCGCTGACGTCCACGCCTGAGGCCTACCTCAAGCTGCACCTGCTGTCCCATCGCCTGGTCAAGCCCCACGGCCTGAACCTGGCCGGTGTGTTCCCGCAGTTGCCGAACGTGGCCTGGACCAGCCAGGGCGCAATCGACATCGCCGAGCTGGCCGAGCGTCAGCTGGAAGCGCGCCTGCGTGGCGAGCTGCTGGAAGTGTTCTCGGTGGACAAGTTCCCGAAAATGACCGACTACGTGGTGCCGAGCGGCGTGCGTATCGCTGATGCCGCGCGCATCCGCCTGGGTGCCTACGTGGGCGAAGGCACCACCGTGATGCACGAAGGTTTCGTCAACTTCAACGCCGGCACCGAAGGCCCGGGCATGATCGAGGGCCGTGTGTCGGCTGGCGTATTCGTCGGCAAGGGTTCGGACCTGGGCGGCGGTTGCTCCACCATGGGCACCCTGTCGGGCGGCGGCAACATCGTGATCAAGGTCGGCGAAGGCTGCCTGATCGGCGCCAACGCCGGTATCGGTATCCCGTTGGGCGACCGCAACACCGTTGAGTCGGGCCTGTACGTGACCGCCGGCACCAAGGTTGCACTGTTGGATGAAGCAAACCAGCTGGTCAAAGTGGTCAAGGCCCGTGAACTGGCCGGCCAACCGGACCTGTTGTTCCGCCGCAACTCCGAGACCGGTGCCGTGGAGTGCAAAACCCACAAATCGGCCATCGAACTGAACGCAGCGCTGCACGCTCACAACTAAGCAGCGACTCGATGCCACTAACGGCCCGCCTCTTCCGGATGCGGGCCGTTTATACGAGTCTTGATCACCATGCTTGTGCCCTCTCCCTGGCGCGCCGATTTTCCGGCCATCGCCACCCTGCAACGGCAAGACCAGACCTACCTGGACAACGCCGCCACCACGCAAAAACCTCAAGCCCTGCTGGACGCCATCAGCCATTACTACGCCAATGGCGCAGCCAATGTGCACCGTGCCCAGCATTTGCCAGGCGCCCATGCGACCCAGGCCTTCGAGGACAGTCGCAACAAGGTGGCGCAGTGGCTGAACGTCGGTGACAACGGGCAAATCATCTTCACCCACGGCGCGACGTCAGCGCTGAACCTCCTGGCTTATGGCCTTGAGCACCTATTCAACCCGGGCGACGAGATTGTCATCAGCGCCCTGGAACACCACGCCAACCTGCTGCCGTGGCAGCAACTGGCCAAACGTCGCGAGCTGGCGCTGGTGGTCTTGCCGCTCGCTGAAGACGGCTTGATCGACCTGCAAGCCGCCGCCCAACTGATCGGCCCGCGCACCCGCCTGCTGGCGGTGAGCCAACTGTCCAACGTGCTCGGTGCCTGGCAGCCGTTGCCGCCATTGCTGGCGCTGGCCAAGGCCCACGACGCACTGACGGTGGTCGATGGCGCCCAGGGCATCGTCCATGGTCGCCACGACATGCAGGCCCTGGGCTGCGACTTCTACGTGTTTTCCAGCCACAAGCTCTACGGGCCGGATGGCGTCGGCGTGCTTTACGGTCGCACCGAAGCCCTGCATCACCTGCGCCATTGGCAGTTTGGCGGCGAGATGGTGCAGCGGGCTGACTACCAAAGCGCCAGCTTTCGCCCCGCGCCCCTTGGGTTCGAAGCCGGAACACCGCCGATCGCCAGCGTGATCGGCCTGGGCGCAACCCTGGATTACCTGAGTTCCCTGGATCAACAAGCGGTGACGACCCACGAAGCGGCCCTGCACGACTACCTGCTGCGTGGCCTGCAAGCCCGCAACGGCGTGCGCCTGCTGGGTTCGCCGCATGTGGCCCTGGCCAGCTTTGTGGTGGAAGGCGTGCACAACGCCGACCTTGCCCACTTGCTGACTGAACAAGGGATTGCCGTACGCGCCGGCCATCATTGTGCGATGCCATTGCTCAAGCAGATGGGATTGTCGGGGGCGATTCGGGTGTCGCTGGCGCTGTACAACGACTCCGACGACCTGGAGCGCTTTTTTGAAGCGCTGGATCAGGCCCTGGATATGTTGCGATGAGTTTGCCGCCGGAGGCCGTTATCGCGCTGGAAGCATTCCAGGCAGTCGGCAGTTGGGAGCAACGGGCCCGCCTGCTGATGCAATGGGGCGAACGTCTTCCCGCCTTGCCGGATGAAGACAAGGTCGACGCCAACCTGGTGCAGGGCTGTGAAAGCCTGGTGTGGCTGGTGGGGCGTTTGCAGGATGACCACTGGCAGTTTGCCGCCAGCAGCGATGCACGGCTGATACGCGGGCTGGTGGCGCTGTTGCTGGCACGGGTCAACGGCTTGTCTGCCGCCGAACTGCACGCCGTCGACTTGCCTGGCTGGTTTGAACAACTGGGCTTGTCGCGGCAGTTATCGCCGTCGCGCAGCAATGGATTGAATGCGGTGTTGCAGCGGATGCGGCAGTTGAGCCTCACACAAAACTGAATGTGGGAGCGGGCTTGCTCGCGAAAGCGGTGTATCAGTCACCAGATAGGTCGACTGATACACCGCTTTCGCGAGCAAGCCCGCTCCCACATTTTGATCTTCATTCCAGACTAAGATCTAAGGGGCCTTGACCCTGTCAGCAGGCCGGCGCACCCCGGCCACAATCTTGTCTACCGCCTTGGTCGCCGCCACCATGCCGAAGGTCGCGGTCACCATCATCACTGCGCCAAACCCACCGGCGCAGTCCAGTTTCACCCCATCCCCGACAAAACTCTTCTGCAAACAGATGCTGCCGTCCGGCTTCGGATAACGCAGTTGTTCGGTGGAAAACACGCAGGGCACGCTGTAATGGCGAGTCACGGTGCGGGAGAAGCCATAGTCGCGGCGCAGGGTGGAGCGCACTTTCGACGCCAGCGGGTCATTGAACGTGCGGTTCAAATCACACACCTGAATCAGCGTCGGATCAATCTGCCCGCCCGCGCCACCAGTGGTGATGATCTGGATCTTGCGCCGCTTGCACCAGGCGATCAGCGCGGCCTTGGCGTTCACACTGTCGATGCAGTCGATCACGCAATCGATAGTGGGCGTGATGTACTCGGCCATGGTCTCGCGGGTGACGAAATCCGCCACCGCGTGCACGGTGCAGTCCGGGTTGATGCCCTTCAGGCGCTCGGCCATGACCTCGACCTTGGCCTTGCCCACCGTGCTGTCCAGCGCATGCAACTGGCGGTTGCTGTTGCTGACGCACACATCATCCAGGTCAAACAGCGAAATCTCGCCCACCCCACAACGGGCGATGGCTTCCGCCGCCCACGAGCCCACACCGCCCACACCGACGATGGCCACATGGGCCGCCTTCAAGCGTTCCAGGCCTTCAATGCCATACAAGCGGGCGACGCCGGCAAACCGTGGATCTTCTGCACTCATGACCATTACCCCAAAAACCGGCGCGCATTATAGGGCGTTGCCGCGACAAGTTCGACGCATCCAGCTACAAGTAAAGAACTTAGATGAACTTTCGCTGCCCAATGTCCGGTTTTTCTCGGCTTGCTGTACGGTCAGTGAAAGGCCGGTGTAGGATGCGCGCCGTTCGGCGCAGGCCGACACCTCTTTTCGTTCCACACCTTTTGGAACCCGAAATAGCCATGTCATCGCGTAAATTTGGACTCAACCTGGTGGTAGTGCTGGCAATTGCCGCGCTGTTCACCGGCTTCTGGGCGCTGATCAACCGCCCGGTCACTGCCCCTAACTGGCCTGAACAGATCTCCGGTTTTTCCTACTCGCCGTTCCAGCAAGGCCAGTTCCCACAGAAAGACCAGTATCCGACTGACGATCAAATGCGTCAGGACCTTGCGATCATGAGCAAGATGACGGACAACATCCGTACCTACTCGGTCGACGGCACCCTGGGGGATATCCCCAAGCTGGCGGAAGAGTTCGGCCTGCGGGTGACCCTGGGAATCTGGATCAGCCCGGACCTCGAGCGCAACGAGCGCGAGATCCAGCGTGCCATCGAAATCGCCAACACCTCCCGCAGCGTCGTTCGGGTGGTGGTAGGTAACGAAGCCCTGTTCCGTGAAGAAATCACCCCGGAAGCGCTGATCGTGCTGCTGGACCGGGTGCGCGCCGCCGTGAAAGTACCGGTGACGACTTCCGAGCAATGGCACATCTGGGAAAAGAACCCGCAACTGGCCAAGCACGTCGACCTGATCGCCGCGCACATCCTGCCGTTCTGGGAGTTCATCCCGATGGACAAGGCCGGCCAGTACGTACTCGACCGCGCCCGGGACCT
Organism: Pseudomonas sp. MWU16-30323; assembly: GCF_020515595.1. NCBI lineage: Bacteria > Pseudomonadati > Pseudomonadota > Gammaproteobacteria > Pseudomonadales > Pseudomonadaceae > Pseudomonas > Pseudomonas sp. MWU16-30323. Next base: position 14,525 of record NZ_JAIWYM010000030.1, on the reverse strand, counting down.
GAAGAAATTGTTCCCGAAAAAGCCGCTGCTGCTGTCGGAGGTTGGCTGGCCGAGTAACGGCCGCATGCGTGGTGGCAATGAAACGTCCCCGGCCGACCAGGCGATTTACCTGCGCACACTGGTGAACAAGCTCAATCGCCAGGGCTACAACTACTTCGTGATCGAGGCTTTCGACCAGCCGTGGAAAGTCAGCGATGAAGGCTCGGCGGGCGCCTACTGGGGCGTGTTCAACGCCGCGCGCCAGCAGAAATTCAATTTCGATGGCCCGGTGGTCGCGATTCCCCAATGGCGAGTGCTGGCGATCGGCTCGGTGGTGCTTGCGCTGCTGTCCCTGACCCTGCTGATGATCGACGGCTCGGCCCTGCGCCAGCGAGGCCGGACCTTCCTGACCTTCATCGCGTTCCTGTGCGGTTCGGTGCTGGTGTGGATCGGTTACGACTACAGCCAGCAATACAGCACCTGGTTCAGCGTTACCGTGGGCATCCTCCTGGCCCTCGGCGCCCTGGGCGTATTCATTGTGCTGCTGACCGAGGCCCACGAACTGGCGGAAGCGGTCTGGACCCACAAACGCCGGCGTGAATTCCTGCCGGTTGAAGGGGATTCGGACTACCGCCCGAAAGTCTCGATCCACGTGCCGTGCTACAACGAGCCGCCGGAAATGGTCAAACAGACCCTCGACGCCCTGGCCGCCCTCGACTATCCGGACTACGAAGTCCTGATCATCGACAACAACACCAAGGACCCGGCCGTGTGGGAGCCGGTGCGCGACTACTGCGAAACCCTGGGCCCGCGCTTCAAGTTCTTCCACGTCTCGCCCCTGGCCGGTTTCAAGGGCGGCGCGCTGAACTACCTGATCCCGCATACCGCCAAGGATGCCGAAGTGATCGCAGTGATCGACTCCGATTACTGCGTGTCGCCGAACTGGCTCAAGCACATGGTGCCGCACTTCGCCGACCCGAAAATCGCTGTGGTGCAGTCGCCACAGGATTATCGCGACCAGAACGAAAGCACCTTCAAGAAGCTCTGCTACGCGGAATACAAAGGCTTCTTCCACATCGGCATGGTCACCCGCAACGACCGCGACGCGATCATCCAGCACGGCACCATGACCATGACCCGTCGCTCGGTGCTTGAAGAACTGGGCTGGGCCGACTGGTGCATCTGTGAAGATGCCGAGTTGGGCCTGCGGGTATTCGAGAAAGGCCTGTCGGCGGCGTACTACCACGACAGCTACGGCAAGGGCCTGATGCCCGATACCTTTATCGACTTCAAGAAACAGCGTTTCCGCTGGGCCTACGGGGCGATCCAGATCATCAAGCGTCACACCGCGAGCCTCTTGCGCGGCAAGGACACCGAGCTGACCCGTGGCCAGCGCTACCACTTCCTCGCGGGCTGGTTGCCGTGGGTGGCCGACGGCATGAACATCTTCTTCACCGTGGGCGCCCTGTTGTGGTCGGCGGCGATGATTATCGTGCCGACGCGAGTTGACCCGCCGCTGCTGATTTTCGCGATTCCGCCATTGGCGCTGTTCGTGTTCAAGGTCGGCAAGATCATCTTCCTCTACCGCCGTGCGGTGGGTGTGAACCTGAAAGATGCGTTCTGCGCGGCGTTGGCCGGGTTGGCGTTGTCCCACACCATCGCCAAGGCCGTGCTGTACGGCTTCTTCACCACCAGCATCCCGTTCTTTCGTACACCGAAGAACGCCGATAACCACGGTTTCTGGGTCGCGATTTCCGAAGCCCGGGAAGAGATGTTCATCATGCTGCTGTTGTGGGGCGCGGCACTGGGGATTTACTTGGTGCAGGGCCTGCCGAGCAATGACATGCGCTTCTGGGTGGTGATGTTGCTGGTGCAGTCGCTGCCGTATGTGGCGGCGCTGATCATGGCGTTCCTGTCGTCGCTGCCGAAACCGGCACCGAAGCAAGAGCCTGTGGCCGCTGCTTAAAATCCTGCGCAATGCACTAAACGGCGGCCTCTGGCCGCCGTTTTGCTATAAGATAACGGCCATTTTGTGAGACTTGGCCCAGGCCATTGCTTTGTGTGGGAGCGGGCTTGCTCGCGAATGCGCCGGGTCAGTTCATACGTTGTTGACTGACACTCCGTATTCGCGAGCAAGCCCGCTCCCACACCAGCCTCCTCCCACATAAGCCTTGCGCCCTGACATGCTTCTGGAGTTTTTACATGACGGCCCACGCCGACCTTTCGCCGACCCTCCAACTCGCTATCGACCTGATTCGTCGTCCGTCGGTGACGCCGATCGATGCCGATTGCCAGAAGCTGATGATGCAGCGCCTGGGCGACGCCGGTTTTGCGCTTGAGCCGATGCGCATCGAGGATGTGGATAACTTCTGGGCCACCCACGGCAAACACGAAGGCCCGGTATTGTGCTTCGCCGGCCACACCGACGTGGTGCCGACCGGCCCGGTCAAGGCCTGGCAGAACGACCCGTTTGACGCGCTGATCGACGAAAACGGCATGCTCTGTGGCCGTGGCGCGGCCGACATGAAAGGCAGCCTGGCCGCGATGCTGGTCGCTTCCGAGCGCTTCGTGACCGACTACCCGGACCACAAGGGTTCGGTGGCTTTCCTGATCACCAGTGACGAAGAAGGCCCGGCGCACCACGGCACCAAGGCCGTGATCGAACGCCTGGCAGCCCGCAAGGAGCGCCTGGACTGGTGCATCGTCGGCGAACCGTCGAGCACCACCCTGGTGGGCGACGTGGTCAAGAACGGCCGTCGCGGCTCCCTCGGCGCCACCCTGACCGTGCGCGGCGTGCAAGGCCACGTAGCCTACCCGCACCTGGCGAAGAACCCGATCCACCTGGCCGCTCCGGCCCTGGCCGAACTGGCCGCCGAGCATTGGGACGACGGCAACGCCTTCTTCCCGCCCACCAGCTTCCAGATTTCCAACCTCAATTCCGGCACCGGCGCCACCAACGTGATCCCGGGTGACCTGACGGCGGTGTTCAACTTCCGCTTCTCCACCGAGTCCACCGTCGAAGGCCTGCAGCAGCGGGTCGCGGCGATTCTCGACAAGCATGGCCTGGACTGGCATGTGGAGTGGGCGCTGTCGGGCCTGCCGTTCCTCACCGAACCGGGCGCGTTGCTCGATGCCGTCTCCGCCAGCATCAAGGCCGTCACCGGCCGCGAGACCCAGGCGTCCACCAGCGGCGGCACTTCCGACGGGCGCTTCATTGCGACCCTCGGCACTCAGGTTGTAGAGCTGGGCCCGGTCAACGCGACCATCCATCAGGTCAACGAGCGCATTCTGGCCAGCGACCTCGATGTGCTGACCGAAATCTACTACCAGACCCTGATCAAGTTGCTCGCCTGATGCTCGCTTGCCCCATTTGCAGCGCACCGCTCCATGAAGTGGACAACGGCGTGGCTTGCCCGGTCGGGCACCGTTTCGACCGCGCGCGCCAGGGTTACCTGAACCTGTTGCCGGTGCAGCACAAGAACAGTCGGGACCCGGGCGACAACCTGGCAATGGTGGAAGCGCGCCGCGACTTCCTCAACGCCGGGCACTACGCCCCGGTGGCCAGGCGCCTGGCCGAACTGGCTGCGGAACGCAAACCCCAGCGCTGGCTGGATATCGGCTGTGGCGAGGGTTACTACACCGCGCAAATCGCCGACACCCTGCTGCGCGCCGACGGCTACGCCCTGGATATTTCCAAGGAAGCGGTCAAGCGTGCCTGCAAGCGCAACCCCACGGTGACCTGGTTGATCGCCAGCATGGCCCGGGTGCCGTTGGCCGATGCCAGTTGCCAGTTCCTGGCCAGCGTGTTCAGCCCGCTGGACTGGCTGGAGGCCAAGCGCCTGCTCAGCCCGGGCGGTGGCTTGATGAAAGTCGGCCCCACCAGCGGCCACCTGATGGAACTGCGTGAGCGTTTGTACGACGAAGTGCGCGAGTACACCGATGACAAGCACCTGGCGCTGGTACCGGACGGTATGAGCCTGCAACACAGTGAAACCCTGGAGTTCAAGCTCAGCCTGGCCGACCCCAAGGACCGCGCCAATCTGCTGGCGATGACCCCCCACGGCTGGCGCGCCAGTGCCGAGCGCCGCGCCCAGGTGATCGAGGCGGCCGAACCGCTGCTGGTCACTGTGTCGATGCGCTACGACTATTTCGTGCTTCAATAACCCATTATTTGCGGGCCTCTCGGGGCCTGCGCTGAATCCGCGAATGGATTTTCAGAATCCCGCAATGAGGAACATCCATGCGCCAACCCGATATCGAGATTTACCTCAAGGACGCCGACGTCGACCACAAGGCCATCGCCGCCTGGCTGGGCGCTGCCCTGGGCCCGTGCACCGATTGGGTCCAGCGTGGCCAGACCTACAAGTGCACAGCCGGCAGCGTGCCGGTCACCTGGCTGCCGAAAGCCGTAGGCAAATGGAACAGCCTGTACCTGGAAAGCGACCAGACCCCGTGGGAAGACGACATCGCCTGCGCCCGCGCAGCCTTTGCCGCGCTGAACGTCGAAGTGCGTTGTGCGCCGGGCAGCTGGGTTGAGGAAGAAGGTGAAGAAAGCGCGGATACCTGGATTCGTATCAGCGAAGACGGTGAAGAGCAGATCACCTGGAAAACGGCCTGAGGGATCGTTCCCACGCTCTGCGTGGGAATGCAGCCTGTGACGCTCCGCGTCACGATTAAAAGCAGACGCGGAGCGTCCAAAGACGCATTCCCACGCAGAGCGTGGGAACGATCACGCAAAGGTTACAGGCCCACCACATCCTCAGCCTGCAAGCCCTTCTCGCCTGTCACCACGGCGTATTCCACCTGCTGGCCTTCAGACAATGAGCGATGCCCTTCACCGCGAATGGCGCGATAGTGCACAAACACATCCTTGCCATCTTCCCGCTGTATAAAGCCGTAACCCTTGGCGTCATTGAACCACTTCACATTGCCGGTTTCGCGCGTTGCCATCTGTTTTGCTCCCACATGCTTTTTATAAGTACGTTTATTGTTGAGTCGTCGCAGTTGAACTGCCGAGTATAAGACAGGCTCAAAAAGCTTCAACTCAAGATTACTTCGCCGCTTTTTTGCCGATTTTCGGTGAATACGGCACACTAGCGGCCCGAGCATCTGCTCGGTTTTTCCCACTCAAAGCAGAAGCCGTATGACCCGCTCTCCCTTTCGCCGTCTGGTATTTGGCACCTTGCGTCGGCTGTTGTACCTCTGGGTTCGCTCAGAGACGATCAACCAGTCGTCCCTTACCCTCAACCTCGACCGCAGTCGTCCGGTGTTTTACGTCCTGCAATCCCCGTCCCTCACCGAATTGGCGGTGGTTGATACCGAATGTACCAAGGCCGGCCTGCCGCGCCCGGTGCTGCCGGTATCGGTCGGCCCGTTGATGGAACCGGCCGCCTTCTTCTACCTGACGCCCGACCCCGACTGGCTCGGCCGCCAGGACAAGCGTGGCGCACCGCCCACCCTGACCCGCCTGGTGGACGTACTCACCGAACACGCCGAAGAGAATGCACAGATCATTCCAGTCAGCGTGTTCTGGGGCCAGTCGCCCGACAGCGAGTCCAGCCCGTGGAAACTGCTGTTCGCCGACAGCTGGGCCGTCACCGGCCGCCTGCGCAGGCTGCTGAGCATCCTGATCCTGGGCCGCAAGACCCGGGTGCAATTCTCCGCGCCTATCAACCTGCGTGAATTGATCGAGCACAATAAAGGCCACGAACGCACCGTGCGCATGGCCCAACGCATCCTGCGGGTGCACTTTCGCAACCTGAAAACCGCCGTGATCGGCCCCGACCTGTCTCACCGGCGCAACCTAGTGAAAGGCCTGGTCAACATGCCGCTGGTGCGCCAGGCGATCCTCGATGAAGCCGAGCGCGAGAAAATCACCCCCGAAAAAGCCAAGGCCCAGGCCCTGCGCTACGGCAACGAGATCGCCTCGGACTACACCTACACCGCCATCCGCTTCCTCGAAGTGGTGCTGAGCTGGTTCTGGAACAAAATCTACGACGGCATCAAGGTCAACAACATCGAGGGCGTGCAAAAGGTCGCCCAGGGTTACGAGGTGATCTATGTGCCGTGCCATCGCAGCCATATCGACTACCTGCTGCTGTCGTACCTGCTGTTCAAGAACGGCCTGACCCCGCCGCACATCGCCGCCGGAATCAACCTGAACATGCCAGTGATCGGCAGCCTGTTGCGCCGTGGCGGGGCGTTTTTCATGCGCCGCACCTTCAAGGGCAACCCGCTGTACACCTCGGTGTTCAACGAATACCTGCACACCCTGTTCACCAAGGGTTTCCCGGTGGAGTACTTCGTCGAAGGCGGACGCTCGCGCACCGGGCGCATGCTGCAACCGAAGACCGGGATGCTGGCGATCACCCTGCGCAGCTTCCTGCGTTCCTCGCGCATGCCCATCGTGTTTGTGCCGGTGTACATCGGCTATGAGCGAGTGCTGGAAGGCCGCACTTACCTCGGCGAACTGCGCGGCGCGAGCAAGAAGAAAGAGTCGATTTTCGATATTTTCAAAGTGGTCGGTGCCCTCAAGCAGCGCTTTGGCCAGGTCGCAGTCAACTTTGGTGAACCGATCAAGCTGGCGGAATTCCTCGACAGCGAGCAGCCCGACTGGCGCTCCCAAGAGCTGGGCCCGAACTACAAGCCGGCGTGGCTCAATGAAACCACCAACCGCCTCGGCGAGCGGGTGGCGCAACACCTGAACGAAGCGGCGGCGATCAATCCGGTGAACCTGGTGGCGTTGGCGCTGCTGTCCACCACCCGCCTGGCCCTGGACGAACAGGCCATGGCGCGCCAGCTTGATCTGTACCTGGCACTGCTGCGCAAGGTGCCCTACTCGCCCCACACCACCTTGCCCGAAGGTGACGGCCTGGCGCTGATCAAGCACGTCAAGGACATGGACCTGCTGTCGGAACAGAGCGATGCGCTGGGCAAGATCCTCTACCTGGACGAGCAGAACGCCGTCCTGATGACCTACTACCGCAACAATGTGCTGCACATTTTTGCCCTGCCGGCGCTGCTGGCGAGTTTCTTCCAGAGCAGCTCGCGCATGAGCCGCGAACAGATCCTGCGCTACACCCGCGCGCTCTACCCGTACCTGCAATCGGAGTTGTTTATCCGCTGGTCCCTGGACGAACTGGATGCGGTGGTCGACCAATGGCTGGACGCCTTTGTCGAACAAGGCCTGCTGCGCTTCGAGAACGAGGTGTACCTGCGCCCGGCCCCGAGTTCGCGGCACTTTGTACTGCTGACGCTGCTGTCCAAGAGCATCGCCCAGACCCTGCAACGCTTCTACATGGCCATCTCGCTGCTGCTCAACAGCGGCCAGAACAGCATCAGCGCCGAAGAGCTGGAAGACCTGTGCACCGTGATGGCCCAGCGCCTGTCGATCCTCCATGGCCTGAATGCCCCGGAGTTCTTCGACAAAAGCCTTTTCCGACATTTCATCCAGACGTTGTTGGAGCAAGATGTGCTGCGCCGCGACGAGGCCGGCAAGCTGAGCTATCACCCACTGCTGGGCGAACTGGCCGAAGGCGCGGCCAAGCGCGTATTGCCGGCAGAGATTCGCCTGTCAATTCGCCAGGTGGCCCTGCATCGCAGCGAAGACGCGGCCGACAAGCCCGTCGTCCCCGAAGAAACACACTAGAGTGACCGAGGCGCCAGGGTGTTTCTGGCGCCGCTGACAAGGAGCTGTACCATGAAAAAAATCATCCTCCTGGGCCTCACCGCCCTGCTGGGAGCCTGCCAGACCATGAGCCCCGCCCCCAAAGCCAGCCTCGACGGCGAAGTGTTCTACCTGCAACGCATCGCCCTGCCGCCCGCCGCCACCTTGAGTGTGACCCTGCAAGACGTGTCCTTGATGGACGCCCCGGCCGTCACCCTGGCCGAGCAGAAAGGCCCGGTGAAAGGCCAGGTGCCACTGCCCTTCCACCTGAGCTACGACCCGGCCCAGGTCAAGCCCGGCCACAGTTACTCGGTGAGCGCTCGCATCGAACTGGAGGGCAAGCTACTGTTTATCACCACCGAACGGCACTCCGTGCAGTTGAACGGCCAGGACCCACAACCGCTGCGCCTGCGCGTGGATGCGGTTGCACACTGATTAAAAAATCGAACATAAGGAAGCGTCCATGCTCCGTAACTCCCTTCGCCTAACGGCCCTGTGCGCCGGCCTGCTGCTTGGTGCCAACGCCATGGCCTTGTCCCTCGGCAGCCTGTCCCAGGGCGACGCCACCGGCGGCCTCAAGGATGCGCTGACCCAAGGCGCACAGATTGCCGTGAAACAACTGGGCGTGCCCGGTGGTTTCAGCAACAACCCCGAAGTGAAGATCGGCCTGCCGGGCAAGTTGGGCAAAGTCGCTGACAAGCTGAAAATGTTCGGCATGGGTGACCAGGTCACGCAACTGGAAGCCAGCATGAACAAGGCCGCCGAGTCTGCTGTCACCCAGGCCCAGCCGATCCTGGTAAATGCGGTGAAAAACATGAGCGTGACCGATGCCAAGGGCATCCTCACCGGCGGCCAGGACTCGGCCACCCAGTACCTGAACAAAAGCAGCCGTGACGAGATCCGGGCCAAGTTCCTGCCGATCGTCAAGGCGGCCACCGACAAGGTTGGCGTGGCCCAGCAGTACAACGCCCTCGCGGGCAAGGCGGCCACTTTTGGCGCCATTGATGCCAAGAGCGCCAATGTCGAAAGCTACGTGACCGAACAGGCGCTGGACGGGCTGTTCAAGATGATCGCCCAGCAGGAAGAAACCATTCGCAAGAACCCGGCGGCGGCTGCCACCAGCTTGGCCAAGAAGGTGTTCGGGGCGCTGTAGACCCTACCCGGCAACTAAAAACGCCCTGAACTATTCAGGGCGTTTTTTTTAATAGCAGCACCTGCGAGGCGAAGCACTACCCGGGGCATTGATGTTGCTGCTGGCATTTGCGTTGGCGTTGTTGTTTTCGGTATTGATATTAATGTTGATCTCGGGCTGACCATTGCCATTGCGATTGGACCGACCCAAATTCGGCCCTATTCCAAGTGCAGCCCCCAACAGTTGCAGTGGTGATACCAGTATCGGAAAAAACATACACACTCCTCGATATTTATGGTCAAAAGCCCCCACTGAGTGGCAAGACAGCCCGAGTGGTTCCCGGGCTGCCTCGGCGTCAGCGGCTATCGATGGATCGGAAAGAGTGCTGACGAGCTCTGGTAGGGCTGGTGGGCCTCATGCACCGGCGCCTGGTGATACGGCTTGGGCCGCGCAGGCAGGACAGGCCCCATCGTTGGTCCGGAGTGATGACCGTGGTTGAAGCCGGGCCGTCCATGGCCAGGCTTGTGCGGTCGCGCCGTATCAGCTTCTTTATTGAAACCAGGCAGCAGATTGCCCAGCAGTGACCCCAGGAAAGCACCTTTAAAAGCTGCCAGGGCAGACAAAATAAACATATGACACTCCATGAACTCATGTTTTTCATCGAGACCGCAGGCTTGCGGCCTCGACAACGATGTCTGTCAATCAGACAGTTCTGAGTGGAGCACCACAGGCAAACGTTCCCCCGCCCAGGGTCGTAGTTTGCGTCTATGTGTGAATGACAAGAGGCATTTCCTTACAGGACACCCCTTCCACTCGCAGCCTTACACGGCCTCCTTGCGCACCCGAAACCACGCCGCATAGAGTGCCGGCAGGAACAACAGCGTCAATGCCGTCGCGACAATCAAGCCGCCCATGATCGCCACGGCCATCGGCCCGAAGAACACGCTGCGTGACAGCGGAATCATCGCCAATACCGCCGCCAGGGCGGTCAATACGATCGGCCGGAAGCGCCGCACGGTCGCCTCGATAATCGCCTGCCAGGGAGCCAGGCCGGCCTTGATGTCTTGCTCGATCTGGTCCACCAGGATCACCGAGTTACGCATGATCATCCCCGACAGCGCGATGGTCCCCAGCATCGCCACGAACCCAAAGGGTTGGCGGAACACCAGCAGGAACAGTGTCACCCCGATCAGGCCCAACGGCGCTGTGAGAAACACCATCGCCGTGCGGGAAAAGCTGCGCAGTTGCAGCATCAGCAAAGTCAGCACCACCACGATAAACAGTGGCACGCCAGCCTTGACCGAGTTCTGCCCACGGGCGGAATCCTCGACCGTGCCGCCAACTTCCAGCAGGTAGCCGTCCGGCAGTTCAGCGCGCACGCCTTCGAGGGTCGGCAGGATCTGCTGCACCAGGGTGGCCGGTTGTTCCTTGCCGTAGATATCGGCGCGGATGGTCACCGTCGGCAGGCGATTACGGTGCCAGATGATGCCTTCCTCAAAGCCGTATTCCAGGGTCGCGATTTGCGACAGCGCCACACTCTTGCCGTTGTCGGTCGGCACCGCCAGGCTTGGCAGCAGCGACAGCTCGGTGCGCTCATGCACCGTGCCGCGCAGCAGGATTTCGATCAACTCGTTGTCCTCACGGTACTGGCTGACGCTGGAGCCCGTGAGGGAACTCTGGAGGAATTTCGACAGGTTCGCAGTGCTCACGCCGAGGGCGCGGGCGCGGTCCTGGTCAACGTTGAGGTAGACGATCTTGCTCGGCTCTTCCCAGTCCAGGTGCACGTTGACCACGTGGGTATTTTCGCGAACCTTGGCCGCCACTTTCCGCGCCAGGGCCCGGACTTCTTCGATGTGCTCGCCCGTTACCCGGAACTGCACGGGGTAGCCAACCGGCGGGCCGTTTTCAAGCCGCGTAACCCGCGAACGCAGGTCCGGGAACTGTTCGTTGAGGGTCTCGATCAGCCAGGTGCGCAAACTTTCGCGCTCCTCGATGGTCTTGGCCAACACCACAAACTGGGCGAAGCTGGCGGCCGGCAGTTGCTGGTCCAGCGGCAGGTAGAAACGTGGCGAGCCCGTCCCCACATAGGCCACGTAGTTCTCAATGCCGGCATGTTCCTTGAGCAGGGCCTCCAGGCGTTTAACCTGGTCCGCCGTGTTGCTCAATGACGCACCTTCCGCCAGTTTCAGGTCGACCATCAGCTCCAGTCGCCCGGAAGCCGGGAAGAACTGCTGAGGCACAAAACGGAACAGCGCCACCGAGCCGATAAACAGCAACAAGGTCAGGACGATCACCGTCTTGCGCCGGCGCACGCACCATTCCACCAGGCGCCTTACGCGCTGATAGAAGGGTGTGCCGTAGGGATCCGGCCCGTCGGTACCATGCTTGGCCGCATGAATCTTCGCCAGGTCCGGCAGGAGTTTTTCCCCCAGGTACGGCACGAACACCACCGCGGCGACCCAGGAAGCCAGCAGCGCGATGGTCACCACCTGGAAGATCGAGCGGGTGTATTCACCGGTGCTCGATTGTGCCGTGGCAATCGGCAGGAAACCCGCCGCTGTGATCAGCGTGCCGGTGAGCATCGGGAAGGCGGTGCTGGTCCAGGCGAAACTGGCGGCCTTGAGCCGGTCGTACCCCTGTTCCATTTTGATCGCCATCATTTCCACGGCGATGATCGCGTCGTCCACCAGCAAACCCAGTGCGAGCACCAATGCGCCGAGGGAGATTTTGTGCAGGCCGATGCCGAGGTAATACATGATGGCAAAGGTCATGGCCAACACCAGCGGAATCGCCAGGGCGACCACCATGCCGGTGCGCACACCCAGGGAGAAAAAGCTCACCAGCAACACAATCGCCAGGGCCTCGGCGAGTACCTGGACGAATTCGCCGACACTGGTTTTTACCGCAGCCGGTTGGTCCGACACCTTGCGCAGTTCCATGCCCGCAGGAAGGTTCTTCTGCAGGCGTGCGAATTCGCCTTCCAAGGCCTTGCCCAGCACCAGGATGTCGCCACCATCACGCATGGCCACGGCCAGGCCGATGGCATCGGCGCCCATGTAGCGCATGCGCGGTGCCGGTGGATCGTTGAAGCCGCGATGAATCTCGGCCACGTCGCCGATACGGAACGTGCGATCGCCGACACGGATCGGGAAGTCGCGAATCTCTTTAACGGTCTTGAAGTTGCCGGAAACCCTTAACTGCACGCGCTCGCTCGGGGTTTCAAAGAAGCCGGCGGTCGACACGGCGTTCTGCTCTTGCAGCGCCTGTTGAACGGCGGCCAGCGGCAAGCCGAGGGTCGCGAGCTTGAGGTTGGACAGCTCGATCCAGATCTTCTCGTCCTGCAAACCCAGGAGCTCGACCTTGCCGACATCCGGCACCCGTTGCAGCTGAATCTGGATGCGGTCGGCGTAGTCCTTGAGCACGGCATAGTCGAAGCCGTCGCCGGTCAGGGCGTAGATATTGCCGAAAGTGGTGCCGAATTCATCGTTGAAAAACGGGCCCTGGATATCCGGTGGCAAGGTCTGGCGAATATCGCTGATCTTCTTGCGTACCTGGTACCAGAGGTCCGGGATCTGCGCAGAGTGCATCGAGTCCCGGGCCATGAAGGTGACCTGGGATTCGCCGGGCCGGGAGAAGGAAACGATGCGCTCGTAGTCGCCGGTCTCCATCAATTTCTTTTCAATACGCTCGGTGACCTGGCGCGAGACTTCCTGCGCCGTGGCGCCTGGCCAGTTGGTCTTGATCACCATGGCCTTGAAGGTAAACGGCGGGTCTTCGCTTTGCCCCAGTTTAGTGTAGGACAAGGTGCCGACCACTGCCAGCAGGATCATCAGGAACAGGACGATCTGGCGATTACGCAACGCCCATTCGGAAAGATTGAAACCCATCGGGGACTACTCCTTGGCCGCCAGACTTACCACTCGGTTGGAGCGATCCACCGGGCGCACTTGCTGACCCTCATGGAGTACATGCACACCGGCGGCGATCACCCAGTCGGTAGGGTTCAGGCCTTCCAGCACCGGCACGGTCTTCTCGCCAAAGGCGCCGATGCGCACCGGTGTGCGCTTGAGGGTGTTGTCGGGCTGTACCACCCAGACGTAGGACGCCCCGTTCTCCGCGCTGAGGGCAGACAGCGGCACCGCCAGGGGAATCACGCCGTCAGCCTGGATGAATACGCGAGCGCTCTGCCCCAGTTCCGCAGGCACCTTGCCGCCGGTAAACGCGACACGGGCGGCGAAGGTTCGCGACTTTGGATCAGCGGCGGGCGACAGTTCGCGGATGCGGCCGTTGAAGCGCTGGTCGGGCTGGGTCCACAGCTCCACGGACACCGGCTGGCCAATCTTGAAACGCCCGAAGCTTTGCTCCGGCAGGCTGATCAGCACCTCCCGCTCGCCATCGGTGGCCAGGGTGAATACAGTCTGGCCGGCCGACACCACCTGGCCGACTTCCACTGCACGCTTGGCGACCACGCCATCCTGGGGCGCCCGTAGCACGGCGTAACCGGCCTGGTTATTGGCCACGTCGAATTCGGCCTTGATCTGCTTGAGGCGAGCTTCACCGGAACGGTAGAGGTTTTCGGAGTTGTCGTACTGGGAACGGCTGACCATCTGACGGTCCATCAGGGTCTTGTAGCGGTCACGCTCGGCGCGCACCAGGCTCAGGTTCGCCTCGGCGGCGGCGACCTGGGCGCGGGTGGCTTCGAGTTGCAGGCGTACGTCCTGGGGATCGAGCTCTGCCAGAGGCTGGTTGGCCTTGACCCGCTCGCCCTCCTCCACCAGTCGTCGGCTGACTTTGCCGCCAATGCGAAAGGCCAGGTCGGGTTCATAACGGGCACGCACCTCGCCCGGATAGCTGTCGGAAGCCTGCGCGGAAGGCTCTGGCTGAACCACCATGGCCGGGCGGACAGTGGTTTGCGCGGCTTCTTCATGGCCACAGGCAGCCAACAGGAATAACAAGCTGGCAGGCAACGCGAGTGGCAGGAAATAGCTGCGCATGCTGAAGGACCTTTCGCTAATGGTGCTAGGAATAATTATACTGGCCAGTATGTTATTAATACCAAACTCACCAGTCCAGTAATAAAGTGAAAATGTCCGACAATCCTGTAAACACCAATAGCCCCGGGCGTCCCAAGGACATGGCAAAACGCCAGGCGATTCTTGATGCGGCGAAAATCCTGTTTTTGAGTAATGGGTATGCCAGTACCAGCATGGATGCGGTGGCGGTGGAGGCCGGGGTGTCGAAGCTGACGGTGTACAGCCACTTCACCGACAAGGAGACGCTGTTCTCGGCGGCGGTGGTCGCCAAGTGCGAAGAGCAGTTACCGGTGATGTATTTCGAATTGCCCGAAGGTATGCCGGTGGAGAAGGTGCTGCTTACTATCGCGCGGGGGTTTCATGTGCTGATCAACAGCGAGGAGTCGGTGAATTTGCATCGGTTGATGATGACTTCGGGGAGTCAGGATCCGAAGTTGTCGCAGATCTTTTTCGAAGCCGGGCCGATGCGTATGTTGCAGGGGATGGAACGGCTGCTCGGTAAGATCGACCAGAGTGGCGCATTGCGTATTGCCAAGCCGTTCACCGCGGCGGAGCATTTTTTTTGTTTGCTCAAGGGGACGGCGAATTTTTGTCTGTTGTATGGGTGCGGGGGGCAACTGAGCGCAGAGGCGGCCGAAGAGCATGTGCAGGAGGTTGTGGGGTTGTTTATGCGGGCTTATCGGGCTTTTTGAACTGAGTACATATCCGTTATTTA